>CAMBXJ010000123.1 GCA_945871455.1 Asaia bogorensis | reverse complement strand
GACGCGGAAGCCGTGGCGGGCGAGCAGCCAGCCGGCGGTGAGGCCGGTGACGCCGGCGCCGATGATGGCGACGGTGCGGCCGCGGCCGATATCCGGCGGGAGGGTGGGCAGGGATGCGTGGGCGCGCCGTGTGCCCAGGGTGGGCAGGGCGGCCGTTCCGGCGAGTGTGGTCAGTGCTTGCAGCAGGAAGCGCCGGGACAATCCACTGGGTTCAAAGGTCATGGCGCGGTCCCGATCTAGTTTTTTTGTTGCGTTTCCAGGATGACAACGCCATCCACGCGAAGGTGTGGGCAGCCTAGTGCCGCTCGCTGAAAATTCCAAATCCACCCCGACGATCACACTGCCAGCGGCTTACCGGTCTTGGTCCACTTGAACGGCTTTGCCATGGTGCGGTTGAAATAGGCGACGAACCGCTCGATCTGTTCCTTGATGTCCTGTTTTGAGGTAGAATTACCGCGCCGCAGCAGTTTGCGCGCGAGAATCGAGAACCACATCTCGATTAGATTGAGCCAAGAGGCGTGTTTCGGCGTGAAATACAAAACGATCCGATGCATTTTCGTGCGTAAGTGTCCGTCCGGCAAGTTGCGAGTCTTTTGAGTCGGTTAGCTGGGCGCGAGAAAAACCCCTGAACTTGAGAATTTTCTGTGGACGCTGGCCAACGTTGAACCGCTGCCGCGGGTTGGTCAAGGACTTCGAGAACGTCACCCGAATGGCCCTGGCATTCATACGCCTCGCATCGATCCATCTTATGGTAAGAGGGGCAAAAGTGTGGGCACGCAGGTGCAGCATAAATCCGGCAGCAAGGCAGCCGCATTGAAATTCCAGGTTTTTTTGGATCGATAAAGCGTATCAATCCGCAGTTAGCCTGGTTTTTCCCACACTTTTGCCCCTCTTACATCTTATGCCAATAAGTATTTGTAATAAAACATGAACTTATCGGACGTTCTCTAAGAACGCCTCCCGCGAGACCATCGATGCCAGGATGCCCGACTTGCCCTTCTCACCCAAATCGGCGTCGATCCCGCACAAACCGGCGACCAGACGCACCACGCCTTCCGAGACATGCGTGTTGAGATTGTCGCAGACGATCCGCCACCGCGTTGTCGCGCTGCCCGAGGCGAACAATCCCGCGAGGAACCGTACATAATCCTCTTCGGTGCGCGTATCGCCGATGTCGCCAGCGGGCAGATCCATGGCACCATCGCCGCGACGCAGCCCCCGCTTGGCTACGGCCGCGACTGACCGCGTCGCCTCGACGACCTGGGTCCAGCAGGGCGATGGCAGGTCGGACGGAGGAACAGGCGCCTTGATCGAACAAAGGAACACCCACGCACGTCGTCCTTGCCGTCACTATCATCCCCGCTTACAGTCTCTCACTCAATGGTGTGTGAGACAGCACAAGCCTCACACACAGAAATTCGGATACTCCCCCGCGACAACGCATTCTAACACCCAAAGGTTCATAAGATGAAGCTAAAACTAAAACACTTCATGTATGGGGTTATCACTTTTGCGTGCGGCGCAGCAGGCTTGGCCATCGCCAGTGTTCCGGTTGTACAAATCGCCAGTGTTCCGGTTGTACAAACGGAGGCCGGTGCTGTCAGTGGCGCGGAGCGCCATGAAGTGTTTGAATACCGAGGCATCCCCTTTGCGGCGCCACCGGTAGGTGCCTTGCGCTGGGCCTTGCCACAACCACCCGCAGCATGGACTGGCGTACGCGACGGCACTGCATTTGGACCCGCCTGCCCCCAGCAAGCCCGTTTTAACCTGACAGAGGGCAGTACCCAGGAGGACTGCCTCAGCCTGAACGTCAGCGTGCCGCGGCAAGCCCGCCCGGGAGAAAAATTGCCCGTGCTCTTCTGGATTCACGGAGGCGCATTTGTGGGCGGGTCGTCCAATCTGTACCGCTTGGACAAGCTTGCCGCGCAGGGCAATGTGGTGGTCGTGTCGGTCAACTACCGTCTCGGTGCTTTCGGGTTCATGTCCCACGCCGCCCTGGAAGACGGTGCGCACCATAACGGCAATTACGCCCTGGAGGACCAGCGCATGGCCATGGCCTGGGTGCAACGCAATATTGCGGCCTTTGGCGGCGACCCCGGCAAAGTCACGATAGCCGGCGAGTCGGCAGGCGCGGGCTCAGTGTGCATGCACCTGGCCAGCGGCGACAAGGTAAAAGGCATGTTCCAGCAGGCCATCGTGCAAAGTGCTGGCTGCCTCCAGCCCATGAAAACCGTAACCGAAGCCCAGGTGGTAGGACAGAGCCTGGCGGCAGCACTGGGCTGCAAAGGGTCGGACCGAGAACTCGCACAGTGCCTTCGCGCGCAGCCCGTGGAAGCCATCTTGGACAAACAGGGCCAATATGCGGACCAGCACCCGGAAGACTTCATCCCGTTTGCACCCGTGACCGGCACACCCGCACAACCCAACGCCACTCTGCCACGGAGCGTGCGCCAAGCCATTGAGCAACAGCAGTTTCTGCAAATCCCCTTGATGATGGGCGGCACCCGGCATGAGGTGGGTTTGTATGTCGGCTATTTTTGGCAGGCGGCAAAGGCTGGTAAGGGCATGGCACTCGATGCAGCCCACTTTCCCGCCTGGTTAAAGCACTTTTACGGCGCTGAAAAGGTGGAAGCCATCCAGAAGCACTACACCCCCAGTCAAGGGTGGGCCAAGGAAGCGGACGTGCCGCAAACCCTGGGACGCCTGCTCTCCGACTACACTCCGAGCCTTGGCATCAACAACTGCCTGTACCTTCACACGTCCGACGCCCTGCGCCGCTATTTCGCAGCAGTGGGCAAAGCGCTTCCCATCTACCAATTTGAATTCGCCGATGAAGGCGCACCCGTGCTGGGTGTGGGCATTGCGCAGCCCTATCCTGACTTTGTAATGCGCTCGGTGCACTCGACCGAACTCAACTACTTGTTCCCGAATATGTCGAACACACAAAAGATCGATGCGCCGGACCTGTCGCCGCAGTCCGGCACGCTGGCCGACCAGATGGTGGCGCAATGGGCCCAGTTTGTACACACAGGTAACCCGAACCGGGCAGGCTTGCCCACGTGGCCTGCGTATGCAGGCCCATCCAGTGTGATGTTGCTGGCTCCCGGCGCATCCGGAGCCTATGACGCAGACAAGCAACACCAGTGCAGCGCCTTTTGGCAGCAACACTTTCAGATGCCCTGAGGCACATGACCATGGCTGTACACCGCCGAGACACCGATCGAGTATCGCCCGACTTTCTGGATTACTTCAGGCAGGACTTCCGCCGCGAACTGCACGGCTGGTGGCGCATATTCCAATACTTCGGCATCTACATCCCCGTGGTGATGGTACTGCTCGTTGGCATCGTGATCCATGTGGACCCGCTACCGCCAGCAAAAGCCTATCTAGCAACGGGCCAACAAGGATCGTCCTACCACCTGCTGGCGGAGAAGTTTGCAGCTTATTTCAAGCAGCACTGCGTCGGATCGGTTTGCCTGTCCCGGGTCCAGCAACAGCACGGGGCATCGCGTGAACAGTAACTTTTCTGGGAAAGCTTTTCTGAATATGGAAACTCGTCGCTCGTTCTTGCGCTTTGCAACCGCCGGCTTCGGAGCCCTGGCCGCCGGAGCCGCATTCCCGTCGATCGCCGCCGATGCTGTGCCGCTGGTTGACCGGGTTCTGGCGGCCTGCCGACGTTTGGCACCGCTCGGCTGGCGGTCGCTCCTGCTGGAAGTCACCGGCGGGGAGCTTGACCTGGATGCAGCCGACCTTGCTGCTCGCCTGACCCAGTCACTGGGCCGGATCGACCGGACGGTCCCCGGATTCGGCGATTTCGACATCGCGGCCACGCGTGCCATCGAGCCTCGGGTCCCCGAGCGCAGCCTGTTGTATCATGCGTTCGCCGCACCCTCCGTCGTTGCCGACCGTAACGGCGTGCCCCTGAAAAGGTTCCCGACCCTGTCCGAGATCCAGGCGGTGGAGGATTTCGTCTATGGCGTCGTCCCGCCGTCGATGGACGAGTTGCGCGCGCGGTCGGGCGGCTATCGGCTGGGCCTCGTCGTCTTCGCGACTCAGTACAACAACGCACCCGATTCAGTGCATGGGCACCACGCGCAGTTGTGCTTCAGCCGAGCGGGGATTGGGCGATTGGGGACGCGGCCGGCGCTGTTTGATGGGAAGACGCGCAATTTCACCGCGACGTTTGAGAGCGATCCGTTCCAGTTCCGCGTCGTCCCGCGCCGCTATGCCGCCTATGTCGCGGCTCTGGTCCCCGGGACCTGGACCAGTTTCGGACCCCAGGATCGCCTGCCCGATGACGACAAGCGGCGCTTCTGGGTGCCTCTGCACAAGCTGTTTTCCGGCAAGGAGTGCATTCGTGGCCTCGATCTGAACGTGACGTTCGAGCGTGGCCTGCGCAACGACGAAATCGCGATGTTCCACCGATTCCTGGCGCTGCGCGGCATGCAGACCGAGTATCGCGGCGACGTGTTGGAGGAATTCCCCTTTACCATCAAGGACAACCACATCGGGGCGCTGTCCGACGCGGACCTGTTCGGGCCCGGCGTGTTGACGCCTCGGCACCAGCCCATCATCGAGGTGGCCAAACACGACAAGAAGGACCTGACGTTTCGGGTGGACGGCCGGTATTCGTCCAAAACGGAGAATATTCTGCTCTCGTCGTTGCAAGTTCTGCCGGTGCCCGGCGCCCCCCGTGTGCCGCGCTATATGGACGATGCCTCGCAAGACACCCAAAGACCGGCGCCGGAATACGTGAATATACGCCATCGCGTGAATGACGACGGAACGATCACCAACCTGAACCACGACCCTGATTTGCTCAATATCATCCGCCAGGGTGGGTACAACACGCTGCATTACATCGACGGCGTCGGGGATGGCTGGGTCAAGGCGACCTGCAAGGAATTGGCCGACGCAATCGAGGAGAATGTGCCGGCCTACTGCATGATCGGATTGCCGGATTTCTACCCCAAGGTGAAGCAGCGCGACCTGATGCTGTGGTGGCAGCACACGGTGCCGGAACCGGTGCGCGCGGCGTTGTGGGCCATGCCGCCCTTGGTCCTGTCGCAGACCCGGATTGCCGCGAACATCACCTTGCCGATCGGGTTCAGCAACGACGACGATACCGTGCCCGCCATCGTGACGGAACCGCGCGCCGGCCTTGGTCCGGTGCAGAAACCAAACGGCGCGCTCATGACCGAGAAAACCGGAATGCCCGATGGCTCGCCCGGGTTGTTCGATCCCGGCTGGGACACCAGCCAGGGCATCTACTACTCGGATCGTGAGGCGCCGCTGCAGAAATTCCTGGCCGGGTACGGGCTGGGCTCACCGTTCATCGAGGATGCCAAGTTATGCGCCGCGTTGGGCGCCTATTGGCCTGGGGTGGCCCCTGACGCCACGCGTGTCTTCGCGCCGGACAAGCAGACCGGCGGCATCGCCTACCCCTACCCGACCATCGCTCCGATGACCGACGAGGAGATCGGGATCGTCCCCAGCCCGCGCTACGGCAAGCCGATGCCGTGGGATGGCGTGCGGGGCCCAACCTTGGTGAACGGCGCGTTCCGTTACGTCGAGTATATGGACGCTTGGCGCACCGACTATATCGACCTAGTCGGCACCATGACCGCGGCGCTGACCTCTTTGGTCGACGCTGCCGAATACAAGGCCCGCATCATGGCCATGGCAGCGGTGTATTGGAGCTTGGGCATCCATGATCCGACCTTCAAGGACGATCCCAAGAGCATGGGCGATGACGCTCGGACCGCGCCGCAAAAGATCGTCGCCGCCAAGGCAACCTGGGCGGTGCTGTCGTTCCGCACGCTCCTCGAACCCGACGAGGGCATGACCGAGGCCTGGCAGCAGGCCGGCGGTCTGCTCGCCGCCGGTCCGTATTATCGGTTCCACGTCTTCCGTTGGGGCAACCAAATTCCGGCGCCGAACGACATGTACAAGGTGCGGGTGCAGATGCTGGAAGAAGCCATCGCCTATGTCGCTGGAACCAAGGTGGTGCTGCAACGCGACGGGGGATCATGGACGCTCGACGCATCGATGCCGACGTAGTCGTGGTGGGCGGTGGGCCGGCGGGAGCGGCCACCGCGATTGCCTGCGCCATAAGGGGCCAACGCGTCGTGCTGATCGAGCGCGACCGCTTCATCCGCGAGCGTCCGGGCGAGACCCTGCATCCCGGGGTGGAGCCGCTGATGGCACAACTCGGCCTGGCCGACCGGCTGGCCGGCGTGATCGGTGCTCGTCACAACGGGATCTGGATCGAATGGGGTGGCCCGCCCCGGTTCGAAGCGTTTGGTGGCGACGAAACCGGCCCCTGGAGCGGCTTCCAGGTCTGGCGCGCCGATTTCGATGCCTTGCTGTTAAGCCGAGCGCGGGAGGTCGGGGTGGATGTGCGCCAGCCCGCGACGGTTTTGGGAGTTCTGGGTTCTGGTGGTGTGGCGGCGGATTTCGGGGAGGTCTCGGCCCGCATGCTGGTCGACGCAACCGGCCGCAGCCGATGGTTGGGCCGATTGCTGGGCGTTGATAGTCCCGCCCGGTCCCCTCGCTTGCTGGCCCGGTATGGCTATGCGGAGGGCACTTGTCCCACCCGTGACGCGGCGCCGGCCTTGGTGGGCAACGCCAGCGGCTGGACCTGGACGGCTCGGGTCCGTCCGGGCACCTATCAATGGACCCGGCTGTATCTGGATGGGACTCCAGACGGTGGATGGGTGCCTGAAGAATTCCGGGGTCTGACCGCGACGACGCCGCCGCGTGGCGCCGACGTGACATGGCGGCTCGCCACCGAGACCGCGCGTCCGGGTTGGTTCATGGTGGGCGATGCGGCGGCGACGCTCGATCCGACGTCATCGCATGGCGTGTTGAAGGCTTTGCTGTCGGGGCTGATGGCCGGGCACCTGATCGCCGCCGTGCTGGACGGCAAGGCCCCGGCGCAGGAGGCCGCCCACGCCTATCACCATTGGATCGCCGGTTGGTTCCGGACCGACGTCGTTCGGCTGTCAGCGTTCTACCGCGATCTTGGAATGGCTGGGTTCGCATAATACCCATCAGCCAAAAGATTGACGCACGCACAGCCCCCTCGTCATTGCCGGGCTTGACCCGTGTCAACGCCGGAGAGAAAATGCATCGGCGCGCGGGAGTAAAGATGCATCAGGGACGCACGCAGAAGGCCCCCGCGGGGGCCTTCTGCGTTTTGGTGCGGTATGCCCACTGGGGGGCTGCGGGCGCGAGGCGTGGAGAGTGTGGGACGTTGATGGTCAGTCTCTGCCAAACCCACGCGGAGGGTCGATCGCCTGAAGCTCGGTCAGGTCGAGGTCGTAGAGGGCGCGCAGGGCATCGGCGGTGGCGCTGTCCATCAGATTGTCCGGCAACGCTTCCAGCCAGACGGCATACTGATCCTGCAATTCCGCCAGTTCTGCGACGGCATCATGCCAGCGCCGTGCCCGGCCGCGACGATCGGCCGGGCGGCCTGTGCGAATTGTCGGGTGGCCGGCTGTGCGCAAAGCACGGTGTCGGCCTGGCGTTCGGCGTCGGTCATCGGTCTCTCGCCGATCGATTTACTTGGCATGGTTCCACTCCGAAGCGTGACGTCACGAAACCCGGAGCGCACGGCGCGCTTCGGCATCATCCTTCGGATGGGTGAGCCGGGGGCTCGGCGGAGCGGCTGCCGCGCTGTGAACCGCCCCGGGTTTGTCGGAGGCTCCAACTCCTGAGAAGGTGGAGCGATGACAAGCAAGACGACGAATAAGTTTTCCCCCGAGGTGCGCGATCGTGCGGTTCGGATGGTTCTGGATCACGAGCGTGAGCACCCATCGCGCTGGGCGGCGATCATCTCGATTTCGACGAAGATCGGCTGCACCGGTCAGACCCTCAATGAGTGGCTCAAGAAGGTTGAACGCGACAGCGGTCGTGCACCCGGTGTGACGACGGAGATGGCTGCCAGGCTGAAGGCGTTGGAACGAGAGAACCGCGAACTTCGGCAGCTAATACCAACCCGCTCAAAGACTGACACATGCCCACTCCCGTGTTGCGATGGAACGGATGCGGCCTGGATCGTCGATGAGGAAGCGCCATGCGGTGGCGCAGGCTTGGACGATGTCTTCGTAGGTTGGCCAGACGTGGTGGCTGAGCTGGTTGCCTCGCAGATAGTCCCAGACATTCTCCATCGGGTTCAGCTCCGGCGAGTATGGCGGTATGTGCAACAAGCTGATGTTACCTGGCACCGCCAGTTCGCCTCCGGTTTGGTGCCATCCCGCGCCGTCGCAGATCACCACGGCATGCGCGCCTGGGGCGACCTGGGTGCTGATCTCTGCCAGGTGGATGCTCATCGCCTCGCTGTTGGCCGCAGGCAAGATGACGGCAGCACCCGTCGCCCTGGCCGGGCACAACGCGCCGAACAGATAAACGGAGTCCCGCCGGTTGTCCCGCACCGCGCGCGGCCGCGAGCCGGTGGGCGCCCAGATGTATTCAAGGCTGCCCTGCTGGCCCACGCGGGCTTCGTCCTGGAACCAGATCTCGACGGGCTTGCCGGCAGCGTCCGCGGGCAAGACGTCTTTCAGCGGAGTGGCGAAGTTTTTTTAAAAGCCTCCTCGGCGTCTGGGTCCTTTTGCGGATGGTAGGGCCGCGGCTGCAGCCGGCTCAGCCTGAGCTGGTGCAGCCATCTGCCGATGGTGCTTTCGTGCACCGTCACGCTGAAGCGCCGCGCGACCTCCGCGCGCAGGTCCAGGCATCGCCAGCGCACCACCCCGTGCGTGGCCGGGTCGGGGCCATCCAGAACCAGCGTCCGCAACTCGGTCATCTGATCCGCGGTCAAGGCGGGCGGCGCGCCCGGGCTGTGCCGCGACTTGAGCCCGTCGATCCCGCCATCGTTGTAGCGGTGCACCCAGTCACGCAGGGTTTGGCGGTCCATGCCATTCTGGACAGCCGCCTCGGCGCGTGGACGTCCGTCCAGAACCAACGCCAGCGCAAGCAGTCGCCGCACCTGCGCACCGTCCCGGCACTTGCCCGCTGCCGAGCGAAGGTCGGCCGCAGTGTGCTCTGTCCGTGTAATCGTCAATGCTCGGCTCATCCGATCTCCGCGAATCGATCCACGGCTCATCGAATCAGAAATCAGCGCCGGGTGGAATCCTCAAAGAGTCAGCCTTTCCGCAGGTCGGTATAACGATATTCTGCGCAAGGCGTCGGCGTATTTTGCCCTGACGGAGCTCGACCGCCGACACAAGCCATGATCGCGTTCATCGACGATCAGCGCGGGGAACATGGGGTCGAGCCGATCTGCGAGGTGTTGCCGATCGCCCCATCCACCTATCATTGCCATGCCGCCCGGCGTGCCGATCTGCGCCGGCGACAGCTGGATCGGCAAGGGCGCCAATCTGATCCTCATCGGCTGACCAGGCGGCGGCAAGACCCATCTCGCCTCCGCCATCGGCTTGGCGCTGGTTGAAAACGGCTGGCGGGTGCTGTTCACCCGCACAGGTGGCCGGTTGGGTTTCGTCAAGCAGCCGCGGTCGGTCTCCGGTTGGCCGGCGCGCGCCACGAAGGCGAGATTTACCTGGTCGTCAACCGGGCGGGAACAGACGAAGCTCCAGAGCGCGTCGGCGAACTTGCCCGGCGACAATTATCTTGAGCGGTCAGCGTCAATTATCCTGAGCGGTCGGAGATCCGGCGGCGGGAGGGCGTAGCCCGACCAGAGCCGGCTCTCCGACCGAAGCATCCGCTTCACCTGTGGGTCCGATTGGCCTGGTGTCCTCCGACGA
>CAMBXJ010000122.1 GCA_945871455.1 Asaia bogorensis | reverse complement strand
GCCGCGACGGGGGATCCCGGGGTCAGCCAACCGCCGTTCATCGCCTTGGTCAGAAGCCGGGAACGGACGTCGAGGATCGCGTCGCGTGGCAACAGGCCGTGCAGGACCAGATAACCGTCCTCCGCCAATCGGGTCCGCAGGGTTGCCCCATCGTTCAGGTGTTCGGTCGAATCCCGGAAGGGTTCGTACTGAAACATGATCTTTCTCTCGCCCGATTTGCCGACGGCGCCGTCATCGGTCGCCCATCGCAAGTATGGTGTGCGGGTTCGGGACGCCTGACAAGCCAGATCGATTCCCCTCACCGCGCCCTCTCCCGCTCGGCCGCGCCGCCAACCGGCGTGCCGGCTTCGTTGTCCGCCATCGCCGGCAACCTGAGCCGTGCCCGACACCACACGCCACGACTATTGGGCCGAACCCCGCTTGTGCATAGCTGGGTCGGCGTGCCCGCGATTGATCAGGGGCGTGCGCTCGCGCTTGATTCGGATTATTCCGTCCGTCCGAGCAATCAACAGCACCAGAGGGATGACCATGAGACCGAACAAAATCAAGCAGATGTGGCGTGAGGGCCAATGCCCGACATTGGGCTGGCTGTCGGTGTCCCATGGGATGACCGCCGAGGTGATGGCGCGCCTGGGCTTCGATGCCCTGTGCGTCGACTTGCAGCACGGCACGTCCGAGATGAAGGATGTCGGGCCGATGCTGCAGGCGATCTCCCAGACCGACACGGTCCCGGTCGTACGGGTCGCGTGGAATGAGCCGGCGGCGATCATGAAGGCGCTGGACCTTGGCGCCTATGCCATCATCGTGCCGCTGGTGAACAACGCCGCCGAAGCCGCGATGGCGGTGGCCGCGTGCCGCTACCCGCCGGTCGGCATGCGCTCCAACGGGCCCGTGCGCGCGATCCATTATGGCGGCGGCGACTACGTGGCCAACGCCAACGACGAAATCGTCGTGATGGCGATGATCGAGACCAAGGAAGGCCTGAGCAACCTCGATGCGATCTGCGCCACGCCGGGCCTTGACGCCGTCTATATCGGGCCGGCCGACCTGTCATTCGCGCTGGGCATGGCCCCGCGCGCCGACAACCCCGATCCGCTGCACATGGCCACCTGCGACAAGATCCGTGACACCGCGCACAAGCACGGCATCAAGTGCGTGATGCATTGTGCCGCCGCGCCGTTCGCGGCGGGCGCGGTGAAGCGCGGCTTCGACATGGTGATGCTGACGTCCGACCTGTCGTGCATGGCCGCCGGCGCGCGGGCGCAGTTGGATGAACTCAAGGCGAGAACGGCCTGAGGGCGGCTTCCATCGCTCCCCCCGACGTGGTGCGCCGATCACCAGCCGCGTCGGATTGGCGAACCCTCGGCCGCAACACCGAAGCGACCAGGTTGGCCGGCGGCAGGCATCGGACCGCGGGCGGATTGGCAGAGGTTGCATTGCCTCGGGCGAGAGGTGGGCAAGACATTTGAACCGGCCGAAGAGGGCCTTTCCGATGCCCTCGTCGGCGCGCCGTCGCGGCGCTCTGGCAACCGCCAGCGTCGCCGAGCGCGCCTTTACTGTGTTGGGAACCGATGGCCGCGTGACGTTGCGATTGCATCCCGCCGTCAAACATGCTGTAAGCCCGCCTTCCCTGCCGGGGGCGACGGCATCGCGCCCGGCTATGCTCGACTTTTATCCTTCGACGATCGGGGATTGAAGTGGCCAAGCCCGGCCAGGAGCGGAGACAAGCCAGAGGGGTAACAGGATGCCGCTTTATGAAACCGTGCTGATAGCGCGGAACGACGTGACTCAGCAGCAGGTCGAGGCCGTGGCCGATGAGATCGGCACCGAACTCGAAGCCGAAGGCGGCGCTGTCAAGAAGCGCGAATATTGGGGCCTGCGCGGCCTGGCCTACCGGATAAAGAAGAACCGCAAGGGCCACTACATGCTGCTCGGCCTTGACGCCAAGCCGGCCTTCATCACGGAAATGGAACGCAAGCTGGGCCTGAACGAAGACATTCTTCGCTTCATGACCATCCGCCTGGAAGCGATCGACGATGTCCCGTCCGCGATCCTGTCCCGCAAGTCGGACGATCGGGAGCGGACCTTCCGCGGGCCGAAGCCCCCGGGGCGGTTCGAAAGCGGCCGCCGCCGCAGCTTTGACGATCGTGAGGAATTCCGCGCGCGCGACGAATTCGTGCGTGATGACTTCCGCGGCGGACCCGAGGAGTAAGTCGCATGTCCGATAGCACGGAAATCAATCCCGCCGCCCGTCGCGCCGCCGTTGGCGCTCGCCGGCCGTTCTACCGCCGCCGCAAGTCCTGCCCGTTCTCCGGCCCGAACGCGCCGAAGATCGACTACAAGGACGTGCGCCTGCTGTCCCGCTTCCTGTCGGAGCGCGGCAAGATCGTGCCGTCCCGTATCACCGCGGTGTCGGCCAAGAAGCAGCGGGAACTCGCGGTCGCCATCAAGCGCGCCCGTTTCCTAGCGCTGCTTCCCTACGTCCTGAGCTGAGGAGCGATCCATGGCCGCCGTTGAACTGGTCCTGCTCCAGCGCGTTGAAAAGCTGGGGCAAATGGGCGACGTGGTGCGGGTCAAGCCCGGCTTCGCCCGCAACTATTTGCTGCCGCAGAAGAAAGCCCTGCGCGCCAACAAGGACAACCTGGCTCGCTTCGAAGCCCAGCGCGCCCAGTTGGAAGCGCAAAACCTCCAGCGCCGGGAGGAAGCCGAGCGGGTGGCGGAACGCGTTGGCGGTCTGTCCGTCCTGGTGATCCGCCAGGCCGGCGAGTCCGGCAGCCTGTACGGCTCGGTCTCGCCGCGCGACATCTCCGACGCGTGCACCGCGTCTGGCCTGACCATCAACCGTCAGCAGGTCGTGCTGGAACATCCGATCAAGACCCTCGGCCTGTCCAAGGTCCGCGTGTCGCTGCACCCGGAAGTGTCCATCACCGTGACGGTCAACGTCGCGCGCAGCTCCGAGGAAGCCGAACGGCAGGCGCGGGGCGAACGCGGCACGGCCGAGATCGAAGAAGTCCCCGCGACCCTGGAAGAAATGCTCGACGCTGAAATGCCGGGTGACGCTTCCTGATTTGATCCTGGATGGTCCGGCTCCTGCGGTTGTATTGCCGGCGGGCTGGACCAGGGGTTTCTCGATCCTGGGTTTTGATCGCCGCGGCTTCGTGCACCCGCGCACGCGCGTCCCACCCGCACGGCCTTGTGCTGGCCGTCCGGCGAGAGGGCGTCATGGTGTGTCTGATCCAGTCGGTACATCGACCGCATGCGATCCCGCTGCCTCGCGGTGAACGGTATGGCGCCAAACTTGCCGCCCGCGCTCCGGCGGCCGGACATGCCATGGCAATCGACCGGGAAATCTAACCTGTCCGCGTGCTATTGAGGTATGGTTCCGCCCCTGTGAACACTCCATGGGGCACACCCCATGGGGCAAACTCCACGGGGCACACTCCACGGGGCAAACCCCTTCCGCACACCCGGACCGGCATCATGACCCCTGCCTATCTCAATCCACGGAACGGCCAGACTTTTCCGCTCGACCGACCGCGTTGGTGCGGCCCCGACCTGGCGCCGCTGTTGCTGACCCCGCTGCCGAGCCTGACCCGCGACCTGATCGACCGCTCCACCCGAAGCCTGTGGCGATATCGGGCGGCGTTTCCCATGCAGACGGACGCGCCGATCACAATGGGGGAAGGCTGCACGCCGCTGCTCCCCCGCGCGGTTGCCGGGGTGCCCGTGCTGCTGAAATGCGAATGGTTCATGCCGACGGGCAGCTTCAAGGACCGTGGCGCCAGCGTCATGCTGTCGCTGCTGCGGTCCCAGGGGATCCGCGACGTGCTGGAAGACAGCTCCGGCAATGGTGGCGCGGCGGTCTCGGCCTATGCCGCGGCGGGCGGGATGCGCGCCACCATCATGGCGCCCGACTCGACCAGCCCCGCCAAGACTGTGCAGATGCGGGCGCATGGCGCCACCGTCGAACTGATCCCCGGCTCTCGGCAGGCAACCTCGGACGCGGCCGTCGCCCGATCGAGTTCGATCTTCTACGCCAGCCATAACTGGCACCCGTTTTTCCTGCACGGCACCAAGACCCTGGCCTACGAATTGTGGGAGGATCTGGGCTTTCGGGTGCCCGACAACATCATCACCCCCTGCGGCGCCGGATCGAATGTGCTGGGCTGCGAGATCGGCTTTTCAGAGTTGATGCGGGCCGGCGAAACCGACCGCATGCCGCGGATTTTCGCGGTGCAGCCCGCCAATTGCGCGCCGATCGCGGCGTCTTTCCTGGCCGGCACGGATGCCCCGGTGCCCACCACGATTGCTCCGACGATCGCCGAAGGCACCGCCATCGCTCAACCCATCCGCCTGCCGGAGGTGCTGGCCGCCCTGCGCGGGACCGGGGGCGGCGCGGTCATGGTGTCGGAGCACGAGATCGTGGCCGCGATGATGGACCTGGCGCGGATAGGGATCTACGTGGAGCCGACTTCGGCCCAGGTCGCGGCCGCGCTGGCGAAATTGGTGGGTGCTGGCACCATCACCGCGGACCAGACCACGGTCCTGGTATTGACCGGCAGTGGCCTGAAAGCCACGCCACGCATTGCCGAACTGCTGGGGGTCGCATTGTGACAGCACCGCGCATCGCCCTTCTGGGCTTTTCCATCGAATGCAACCGCTTCGCCCCGGTCGCCACCGAGGCGCATTTCGTCGAACGCACCCTGATCGGCGGCCAGTCGATGCTGGATGATGCGCGCTCCGCCGCCCCGGGCATGCTGGGGGAGTTGCCGGGCTTCGTCGCCGATATGGATGCGGCCGGCGACTGGCAACCGCTGCCATCCCTGCTGGCCATGGCCGAACCGAACGGCCCGGTGGAGCAGGTCTTCTTCGACCGACTATTGCAACAATGGGATGCCGACCTCCGCTCGGCCGGTCCGATCGACGGCGTCTACTGCGTGCTGCATGGCGCCGGCCTCTCGACCGAGGACCATGATCCGGAAGGCACCCTGCTCGCGCTGGTCCGACGGGTCGTGGGGCATGCCGTGCCGGTTGTCGCCAGCTACGACCTGCATGCGAATGTGTCGGAGGCGGATGTCGATCTGGTGAACGCCTTTGTCGGCTACCGCACCAATCCACATCTTGATATGCGCGAACGCGGCGCGGAATCCGCCCAGATCCTGCGACGCCTGCTGGCGGGGACGCCGACCCATCTGGCACGCATCCGCCTGCCGATCGTGCCGCCCACCGTCACCCAACTGACCGGCCCGGACGCACCGAACCGACCCTATGGCGAACTGATCGACATGGGCCAGCGGCGCATGCGAGAGGCCCCCTATGACGGACGCGTGCTGAACGTATCGGTGATGGGCGGGTTCGCCTATGCCGACACGCCGTTCAACGGTCTGACCGTGGTGGTTACGGCGACCGACGCGGACGCCGCCAACGGATTGGCGCGAGAAATCGCCGAAGCCGGCTGGGCAAGACGGGATCGGTTCCGCCCGTCCCTGACATCGTTGGACGAATCCGTCCGGCGCGCCAAGGCGACCGAGGACCCCAGCCTGCACGCGCTGGCCTTCGCGGATGTCGCCGACAACCCCGGTGGCGGCGGTCGAGGCAACACGATGTGGATCCTGGAAGCGTTCCATGCCGCCAATGTCCGCGATGCCCTGGTGGGCGTGATCCATGATCCCGCACTGGCGGCGGAGGCCCATCGGCTCGGGCAGGGCGCGACGTTCAATGCACGCTTCAACCGTGACCTGAGCGACGAGTTCTCCAAACCCTTCACGGTCACCGCCACGGTGCGGAGCCTGCGCGACCAGCCGATGCGCGGACGGCGCGGGATCTATGCCAACAATACGCTCGATCCCGGAAAATCCGCGGCGCTGACGATCGGCGGATTGACGGTGGTGGTGATCAGCAACCGCTTCCAATGCGCCGATCCGATGTTCTTTGAGGCGTTCGGTCTGGACATCGGCGCCGCGCGGGTTGTCGTGGTGAAGTCGCGCGGCCATTTCCGCGGTGGCTTCGACGAGTTCTTCCGTCATCAGGATGTGGTCGAGGTCGATGCCCCCGGCCTCACCAGCCCCATCCTGTCCCGCTTCCCGTGGCGCCATATGCCGCGCCCGGTCCTGCCCATCGACGACTCCGCACAATGGACACCGCCCGCATGAAGCTCGCCGATCTGCCCACCCCCTGCCTGGTGCTGGATCGCGCGATTCTGGCCCGTAATCTGCGCGGCATGGCCGGTAACCTGTCCCGGCTGGGCGTGCCGATGCGCCCGCACATGAAGACCGCCAAGTCGATCGAGGTCGCGCGGATGGCGGTTCAGGGCCAGCCCGGCGGTATCACCGTGTCCACCTTGGCCGAAGCCGAGTATTTCTCGGCGCATGGCCTGACCGACATCCTCTACGCGGTCGGGATCACGCCGCAAAAGCTGGACCAGGTGGCCAAGCTGAACAGTTCCGGCGCCAGGATCATCGTGGTCACCGACGATGCCGATGTCGCTTCCGCGATCGCCGCCCACCCCACGCCACCCCGCGCCCTGATCGAAATCGATTGCGGGGAGCAGCGGGGCGGCGTGTCCCCCAACGATGACGCGTTGCTGGAAATCGCCGCTCGCCTGGGTCTGTTGCTGACCGGCGTCATGACCCATGCCGGCCATTCCTACGCCGGGCGCGGCGTCCGGGAGATCGCCGCCATCGCCGAGGCGGAACGCTCCGCGGCGACCCTCGCCGCCGCCCGCCTGCGGGAAGCCGGGCACACGATCTCCATCGTCTCCGCCGGCAGTTCCCCCACCGCTCGGCATGCCGAGAACCTGACCGGCATTACCGAAATGCGCCCTGGGGTGTTCATGTTCGGCGATCTTTTCCAGGCGGAGATCGAGACCCACGGCCTGGACGGGATCGCCATGAGCGTCCTGACCAGCGTCATCGGCCGCCGTCCGGGACGCTTGCTGGTCGATGCCGGTGGCCTGGCGTTGTCGAAAGACCGCAGCACGGAAAACGCGCCCAAGGATTACGGCTTCGGTCTGGCGGTCGATCTTGCGGGGCGGCGCGTCTATGGCGATGCGATCGTCCGGCGCGCCTATCAGGAACACGGCGTCGTCGAGATGGACCCGACTCGTCCGATCGACCTGCCGATCGGGGGGCGGCTGCGCATTCTGCCGAACCACACCTGTATGACCGCCGCGGCGCATGACCGGTATTTCGTGGTCGACGGGGACGAAGACGAGGTCGCCGCGGTCTGGACCCGCGTGAACGGCTGGTAGGGTCACGATCGGCGAACGCGTTCCGGCGACCGGCCGCGGGCTGCGTGGACAGGCGGCAAAGGTCGCGGCGGCATGCCATTCCTCGCACCTGCGGATGCGCCGGCCGAACGGGACCATGCGACCGGACCGGAAGCGCAACCGCCGCCCCCCAGACCAGCCCAACCAACGCCCCAGCCCAACCATCGCCATCGCCGTTCGGGGACGGATTCCGAGGCGGCGCATGGTTTTGGGAGACAAAGCGCATTGCCGCCCGCAAATGATCCCGCCCTCGGTCAGGATTGATTAACATTCTTCCGGCATGTTGACCCGATCACGAACCATATCGGGTCAGCATGGCCGGCAAAGGCGATTCAAAAGGCTCCAAGGGCGGAGTCATCATCAAGAAGTATGAGATCGTCGGTGGCGGACACCACGGCGGCGCCTGGAAGGTCGCGTATGCCGACTTCGTGACCGCGATGATGGCCTTCTTTCTGTTGATGTGGCTGCTGAACGCCACGACACAGGACCAGCGGACCGGCCTCGCGGATTATTTCAGTCCCAACAACCTCATGAGTCACGCCTCGTCAGGCACCGGCCAGCCGTTCGGTGGCAAGACCGCCTTCGCCGAGGGGGCACTGGTCTCCGACAAGGGCGCGGTCCGGATCACCATCGGCAAACGACCGGAGGTGATCGATGTGGAGGATGGGGAGGACGAAATCCGCAAGAAGCCACGCGGGCTACGGTCGGAAGCGCTCCGGGGCGACGCTCTGACCGATGCGGATGGACCGAACGGGCAGGCGGCGTTGAAAATGGGTCAGGACCCGGCGGCGGCGTCAATGGCGGGAATGGGGGAAACCTCCGGCCAGGATGCCGGCGATGGCTCCCGCCCGCCGACCGAAGCCGATATTCGGGCGGAGCATGAAAGACAGGAAAAGGCCGCTTTCGAGGAAGCCGCCCAGCAGATCCGCGAGGCCGTGCGTGGCGATCCGACCCTGGCGGAATTGGCCAACCAGCTAGCCATCGACATGACGCCGGAGGGGCTGCGCATCCAGATCCTGGATGAAATCCGGCTGCCGATGTTCGCCTCCGGTTCGGCCACTCCGAACGATCGTGCCCGCCAGTTGATCCAGAAAATTGTGCCCGTGTTGCAGCGCCTGCCGCAGTCGATCTCGATCTCCGGCCATACCGATGCCGCCCCGTTTCCGGGACCGGGCCGCACCAACTGGGAACTGTCCGCCGAACGCGCCAACGCGACGCGGCGGCTGCTGGTTGACGCGTCGCTGCCGATCGGCCGCATTCGCACCGTGACCGGGCACGCCGATCGCGACCCATTGCTGCCGGACGATCCGTTCGCCGCCGGCAACCGCCGAATTGCCATCGTAGTACTGCGAGAGGCCGCCGCCGCGGCCCGGACGTCCTCTACTCCCGTGCCCACCGTGCCTCTCCCGGTCAGACGATGAGACCCGTCCCATGCTCGTAATCGGCGGCTTTGCCTTTCTGCTGTTCAACGTCTTCGGCAGCTACATGGCGCATGGCGGCAGCTTCGGACCGCTGGCGGCGTCTCTCCCGTTCGAACTCTGGTCCATCGGTGGAGCGGCCTTCGCGACGTTCCTGATGTCCAACAGCATGCATGGCGTGAAACACACGCTGGGCAGCTTCGGCAAGATCATGAAAGGGTCGTCCTATCACAAGTCCGATTATGTGGAATTGCTCAGCCTGCTTTACTTCCTGGTCCGCCTTGCCAGCACGAAGGGCAACATGGCGCTGGAGCCGCATATCGAGAAGCCGGCGGAGAGCACTGCGTTCCAGAAATTCCCGAAAATCCTCGCCAACCACCACGCGTCGGTCCTGATCTGCGACTATCTCCGGATGGTCGGGATGAACGCCGACGATCCGAACCAGATCGAGGACGTGATGGCGCGGGAACTGAAGAAGACGTTGAACGAAGAATTGCACGCGGCCCATGCGCTTCAGAGCATGGCGGACGGATTGCCGGCGCTGGGGATCGTTGCGGCGGTGTTGGGCGTGATCAAGACCATGTCTTCCATCAACGAACCGCCCGCCGTGCTGGGTGGGATGATCGGTGGCGCGCTGACCGGAACGTTTCTGGGGGTCCTGATGGCCTATGGCATGGTCGGCCCGTTCGCCACCCGCCTGACCGGCGTTGTCGAGGAAGAAGCCAAATACATGGAAGTGATCCGCGCCGTGATCGTTGCCCATCTGCATGGCAACGCCCCACAGGTCAGCGTTGAAACCGGCCGCAAGATGGTGCCGAACGAATTCATGCCGTCCTTCCAGGAATTGGAGGAGGCCGTGCAGGCGGTGCAGATGTCATAGGGCAAGGATGCCGCCGAGGCCGCCACCGGCGTCCCGGCGCAACATCCGGTCTGTTCAGATCAGCTCCCGTCCTTGGACCACATGTTGTCCCAGAACAGGTCCTTCCAACTGTCGGGCTTGTTCTTCAGCGTCCCCGCCGCATGCATGAAGTCGGCGTGCTTCTTGGTGCCGCGCGGCGTGGCGCTGTACTCGACCAGCTTCTTGTCGGTCAGCATGGCGACCGTCCAGGCCAGTTC
>CAMBXJ010000121.1 GCA_945871455.1 Asaia bogorensis | reverse complement strand
CGCAGATAACTAAGGGACGAATACCCGGTGCCGAAATCATCCAGCGCGATCCGCAGGCCCAGATCGCGCAGCTTGTGCAACTCCGAGACGACCTTCTCACTGTCCTGCAGCAGCGCCGTCTCGGTAATCTCCAACTCCAGGCGCCGAGGAGACAGGCCGGCGGCCTGCAACGCACGACTTACGGAGGTAACCAGGCTCTCGCCCCGGAATTGCACGGGAGACAGGTTGACCGACACCCGCAGATCGTCCGGCCAGGTCGCGGCATCCCGGCATGCTCGTGTCAGGATCCACTCCCCGATGGGAACGATCAGCCCCAGTTCCTCGGCCAGCGCGATGAAATCGCCCGGCGAGACCAGCCCATTCAGCGGATGCTGCCAGCGGACCAGTGCCTCGAACCCACTCACCCGGTTCGATCTCAGGTCGAAGATCGGCTGGTAGTAGACGGTGAAGTCCTCATTCGCCATCCCCTCCCGCAGGTCCAATTCCATGGTCCGCCGGGTCTGCATCGCCGCATCCATTTCGGGGCGGAAGAAGCGATAGGTGCCACGGCCCTCCGCCTTGGCGCAGTACAACGCCATGTCCGCGCATTTCATCAGCAGATTGGCATCACCGCCCGGATCCATCGCAATCGCGATGCCGATGCTGACACCCATGATCACCCGCTGGCCGTCCAGATCGAATGGCTGCGACAGGCTCTCGATCACCCGCTGGGACAACAGTTCCGCCTGCCGCGGGTGACCGGCGGACGGCTGCAGGATCGCGAATTCATCGCCCCCGATGCGCGCGACCAAGTCGTCATCGCGCACGCAATGCCGCAACCGCTCGGCCACGGCTTCCAGCAATGCGTCACCCACCGGGTGGCCGAGGGTGTCGTTGACGGTCTTGAAGTAGTCCAGGTCCAGGCAGAGCACGGCGAGACGCTCCCCGCGCCGACCCGGTTCCCGCAGCATCGCGGCCAGTCGCTCATGCAGCAAGGCGCGGTTCGGCAGGCTGGTCAGGGTATCGTGATGCGCCATGAAGCGGATCCGCGCTTCCGCCTGCCGCCGAGCGGTGACGTCCTCGTAGGTCGCGACCCAGCCGCCGCCGGACATGGGTTGGTGTGACACCGCCAGCGCCGGACCATCCGGAACGTCATGCAGGAAATTGCCAGGGCGATGGGAGAACACCAATTCCTGCTGGTCGCGCCGGATCGCCTCGATAAGTTGGAAATCATACCGATTGGCCGCCTCGATGGCACGATACACGTCGGACACCGAGCTTCCGGGCTGCACCGCGTCGGGCGGCGTGCCGAACAGTGTCTGAAAGCGAACATTGCAGACGATCAACCGTTGGTTGGCGTCGACCATGCACAGCGCCTGCGACATATTGTTCAACGCGGCATCGAAGCGCGCATTCTGGGTGTGCAGTTCCACGTCCCGGGCGCGCAGAACCTCGTTCTGTTGCTGCGCCTCGGTCATTGCCTCCTGGACGCGATGATTTGCGTCAGACAACTCGGTGCTGGTGTGCTTCAGGTCGGTGACCAGTTCGTTCACCTCGGCATGGGCGCGGAACAGCATGCGGTTGTGCCAGCCCAGAATGCCGATCAGCGCGAATCCGCAGCCGATCAGACCGGCAAGAACGCCGGAAAACAGCCAATGCATCGCGCTCAACTGCGCCAGATCGGCCGCCGCGAGATCACCGCCATAGGCGTAGCCCGAGGATGCCAGGCGCATCAGCTTGGGGTTCAGCGCGGCCAGACGCTCCAGCAGTTTTTGCGGCACGCCCGGCGTGTCGATCGCGTCCACCAAATGGTGCGCCGCGGCGATGGCTTCGCGGAACTCCTGTTCGGCGGCCCCCAGATCGGGGAACACGGCGATCAGCGTCCGCACTTCGCCGCTGTCGAGCAGGCGGACCCGGTTGGCGACGATCTCCATTCGGAGATGCAGTTCGTCCTTGTCAACGCCGCTGATCCCCAGCGCATAGCCGCCGATGGTGGCTTCCAGGCGAGCCACCTCCACGGCGGCCTGGGTGAGCAGCCAAGTGGAATTGTAACGCGAAATCGCCTCAAGCGACCGTTGGCGCTCCGTCACCAGGACGGATATGTAGGATGCGGCGAGGATCAGGAACCCGCTCAGGCAGCCAAGCGCCAGGACAAAGCGTCGCGGGGTATTCCGGCCGCCCGTGGTTCGCAGGGCGGGTTGCATCGACGGCGATATCCGCCCGTCGTTCATATAACGACGAGGCGGGCGAGTTGCCAGGCGGAACGACTATAGTATTTTTGCAGGCGCAGGGCTGGATTACTGTCGAACGGATAGACGATGAACAGCGGTCCTTTGTCGCGCACCGGCATATATTCGCCGTCGCGCTTCAAGGCCAGCAGCACGTTGAATTCGGTGAAATCCATCAGCGGGATGCGCGTCTCATAATCGTTCAACGCGGTGGCGATCACCATGTCGCCCGATGCCTGGACCGCGCTCATAAGACGCGCCATCAGGACGCCTTCGAAGCGGACCGGGCCATCGTGCCACGGGGTGGTGGTGGTAAACCCGGACATTCCCAGGCTTTCCAGCAGCGGGCGGTCGAACTGCGCGCGCTTGTCGGCGTTGAACACCCCAATCCGACCGGATATCGTCAAAATCGGTTTGCCGGCGATCGGCGGTAGCTCCGCCGCCTGTGCAAGCCCGGACACCCCAGCGGCAAGGACCGAGGTTCCAAAAGCACGTCTGGTCAGCCCCATCTCTTTGATCCCCGATCTATCCCGTATCCAGACAAAGAGTCTGTGCAGGGCTTGCCCGTCCCGCGGACCCCGCCTCCTGTCCCTGAACCGGGCTTTGTTAGGCCGATCGCACCAATTCGGCGCACTCCGTCAGGAACTCCGCTTTCAGTTGGTGATCGTCGGCGAGCGAGCCGAAATAGGCACCGGTGATCATGCGGCTGCGATGGCTCGCCCGCACCCCACGGTGGGTCTTGCACATATGCACCGCGCTGATACGGACCGCAACACCGCGAGGGGATGTCTGATCCATGACGAACTGACCGATCTGCTGGACCAACTCCTCCTGGATCTGCATGCGTCCGCAAAAGTGATCGACGATACGATCGTATTTCGACAAGCCGATGATCTGCCCGGATTCCGACGGTAGGACGCCGATGAACGCCTCTCCGTATATCGGCATCAGGTGGTGTGCACAGGTGGATCGCACATCGATCGGGCCAATCACGATCAGTTGATCGAAATTATGGACATTGTCGAACCCGGTCAGCGCGGGAGGCGCGGAAAACCGGCCTCGCATCATCTCTTCAACAAACATCTTGGCAACGCGGCGTGGCGTATCGCGGGTGTTGTGGTCGTTGCGGTGGTCAATATGCAGGATATCGAACAACTCGCCGAGCTTGACCGCGGCGGCGGCGGTCATAAGCTGCCGCTCCGTGTCGACAAGCGGCACGTCCATGGCTTCATTCGCGCGCCGAGGCCGAACCAGTCGATGGATGGCGGTCATCAGGCGGCGCTTTTCAGCTGGCGGCCGGAGTAGGAGCAACCCTCCCCGGCACCTTCGAGGCCGCGACGGATCAGCACCCGGTCAAGGCCGGGCACGACCCGATCCAGACGGTCCCAGATCCAGGCGGCCACATTTTCCAGGGACGGCACTTCCAAGCCCTCGATATCGTTCAGATAGGAGTCGTTCAGGCGCTGCTTTGTCTCGTTCACCGCCGCCTGGACGTCGTACAGATTGTGTGACCAGCCGAAAACCGGATCACGCTCCCCCGTCATGAAAACGACGACCCGGAACGAATGACCATGGAGCTTTGAGTGCGGCGGCACCTGATGGGCCGCTTCGAATGTGAATTCGACAAATGTTTCAAGCATATCCTGTCCCACCCACATTTCCGTCACATCATCCGAGCGCAGCTATAGTATCGAGATGCTTTCAAATGAATTGCAATTGGCGGGTAAAAATGTCGATGAGTTTCAGCCCATGACGCACTATTGGCGCTCGGTTGGAACAATGGTCGCCATGACCGTCTCCACCGCGCGCCACCATCCGGCTAGGGCGCCCGGCCTGCCACCGCGCGGCCCCATCCCAGACGACACAGCCTGACATCGACCGGAGGATGCGCTGCATTCTTGGAAGAAGACACATGGTTCGCACGGATCGTCCATCCGCGCCGCGGGCTCCCCCGCGGCACCGCCAAACCGCGTTGCTCGGCGGAGCGCGCGGCGATCGTATCGTGCCAGGATATTTGGTGGCGGGGTCGATATTGCGACGCTCAGGATGACGAACCCGCGGAAAGTTGATGGAATCCGCCATGTCATGTTCTGCGTCCGACCAATCCTCGGCTCCCCCAGGCCGCTGGTCCGGGGCGCGATGCAACCGCGCGATCTCCCTGGAGATTGCCGGTGGCATGCCAGGTGCGATACCAGACCGAGACCCATGTGCCGAGATACTTGGTTGGAGCATCGCCGATGCCCGCGCTCGACCAGGGCCGCCACAGGGGCTAGGACCTTCCCATGTCCTCGTCCCCCAAGTTCGCAAAGCCCGAAATCGCCGTGATCGGGGGTGGGCCGGCCGGATTGATGGCCGCGGAGGTCCTCGCCGACGCCGAATGCTCCGTCACCATTTACGACCAGATGCCATCTGTCGGCCGGAAACTGCTGATGGCCGGCCGGGGCGGGCTGAACCTGACGCATTCCGAAGCGCTTCCGGCGTTCCTGGCCCGCTATGGGCCGGCCCGCCCCTGGCTTCAGGCCGCCATCGACGCCTTTCCCCCCTCGGCGCTGGTCGCCTGGGCCGAGGCGCTGGGCCAACCGGTGTTCACCGGCAGCAGCGGTCGGGTGTTCCCGCGCGCCATGAAGGCGTCACCGCTGCTGCGGGCCTGGTTGGGGCGATTGGCGGGGCAGGGGGTGCGGATCCGGCCGCGCCACCGCTGGACCGGGTGGGATCGCGATGGCGCGCTTTGCTTCGATACGCCGACCGAGCCGGTCCGGACGTACCCCCATGCCACCATCTTGGCTCTTGGCGGCGCGTCCTGGCCGCGCCTTGGGTCGGACGGCGCCTGGGCGCGGGCACTGCCGGAGGCGGTGGCGCCATTCCGCCCCGCCAATTGCGGGTTCGACGTGGCCTGGTCGGACATCTTCCGCGCCCGCTTTGCCGGCCATCCGTTGAAACGGGTCGCGCTGACATTCGGGGGGCGCACCGTGCGCGGGGAGGCCATGCTGACCGAACACGGCATCGAGGGCGGGGCCATCTACGCCCTGTCGGCCCCGATCCGCGATGCGATCGAAGCCGATGGTGCGGCGGTGCTGACCATCGACCTGCGCCCGGACCTGGACACGGAACCGCTGGCAGGCAAGCTGGCGGTGCCGCGGCGTGGACAATCGCTGTCGACCTTCCTGCGAAAACAGGCTGGCTTGCCGCCGGAAGGGATCGGCCTGGTGCAGGAAGCGCTGCACGCCGAACCAACCCCGCCGCCGCTCGAACAACTGATCAAGGCGCTGCCCCTCCGGCTGATTGGCACACGTCCGATTTCGCGCGCGATTTCAACGGCCGGAGGCGTGCGCGCGGACGCGCTCGACGACCGGCTGATGCTGCTCAATCGCCCGGGGGTCTTCGCGGCGGGGGAAATGCTGGACTGGGAGGCGCCGACCGGTGGGTATCTGCTGCAAGCCTGCTTCAGCACCGGGCGAATGGCGGGCCTCGGCGCGGCGGAGTGGCTGCGGGGAACCGGGGCGCTGTGATGGGCCGATACGCCGGGACCGCGCGTCAGGACGCGCGCGGCGCACCCCGCAACAGCCAAACCAGAGGTATCGCCGCGGCCGCCACCGCGGCAACCAGATAGAAGGCATTTGTATAGCCGATCATCGCGGACTGGCGCTGGATTTCCCGCGACAATCGCATCAGGCCGCTCACGGTTTCGATCGTCCAGGCGTCGGGCAGACCGGGATAGGTCAGAATCTTGTTGTTGGGCGCGATGAACTCCGTCAGGCGGGCATAGTTCACCGATGTCGAACGCACCAGCAACACCACCGTAATGGAAATGAAGATGCTGGAGCCGAAATTGCGCACCAGGGTGAAGACGGCGGTGCCTTCGGTGATTTGCTCCCGCGGCAGGGTGGTGAAGGTCAGCACGGTCATCGGCGTATAGGCCAGGCCGAAGCCGAACCCCTGCAAGACATTTGTCCAGAACACGTCGAACCCGGTCATGTTGATGTCGAGCTGCGCCATCTCCCACGCCGCCAGGGTCTGCAACGTCAACCCGGTTGCCACCGCCAACCGTGGAGCTCTGCGGCTGAACGGCACGATGACCAGAAACGCCAGCCAGTTGCCGCAGCCGCGCGCCGACAGCAACAAGCCGATGCTGCTGTCCGGATAGCCGCGCAGGTCGTGCAGCAGCCCGGGAAACAACACCAGGCTGACGAAACTCAGCGCGCCCATGAAGAAGGCGACCATCGTCCCGACGGTGAAATTCCGATCCAGCAAGAGGCGCGGATTGAGGAACGGCTCCGAGGTCGTCAGGCAATGGATACAGAAGATCCAGATCCCGATCCCGGCGGTGAAGGCACAGATGATGATTTCATTCGACTCGAACCAGTCCAGCCGCTGGCCCCGATCCATCATCAACTGGATGGATGCGATCGCCACGGACAGGGCCAGGAATCCGGTCCAATCGAAACGGGTGTAGCCGCGCGCGGTCCTGTCGCTCAGCGCGAACCAGACGCAGACCATAGCGGCGATGCCCGGCGGCACGATCATGAAGAAGGCGCTGCGCCAGTCGTAGGTTTCCGCGATCATGCTGCCGAAAATCGGGCCGAACACTGGACCGAACACGGCGCCGAAGCCCCAGATCACCATCACCTTGGAATGCAGGTGGCGTGGAAAGGTCGCCAGCAGGATCGCCTGGCCCATCGGCATCAAGGTCGCGCCGAACATTCCCTGCCCGACGCGGAACAGGATCAGGGTTTCCAGGCTCGTCGCCAGCCCACACAGGAACGAGCAGACGGTAAACCCCAGCAGCGAGAACAGCATCATGTTCCGCCAGCCCAGCCGGTTGGCCAGCCAGCCGGTCATCGGGGTGGCGATCGCCGTGGCGACCAGGTTGAATGTGATGACCCAGGAAATCTCGTCCTGAGTGGCCGACAGCGCGCCGCGCATCTGCGGCAGCACGACGTTGGCCAGGGTGATCGTCATGCCGAACAGCAATGTCGACAGTTGCACCATCAGCAGGACCAGCCACTGCCGCGGTGTCAGGCTCATCAGTCCGGCGGGTTCCGTGGGCTGTTCCCGGGGTGGAACCGCCGGCTCTGACTCGGCCACGGTCAGTCGATCTTGAAGTCCAGGCGCTTGACCCAGGCACCGTAGGACTCAGCCTCCGCCGCCATCTGTTTGGTCAGTTGGGCCGGCGTGGCGATATAGGGCACCCAGCCGATCTTCATCTGCCGTTCGATGACGTCCGGTTCCAGGTTCAGTTCATTCACCGCCTTGGCCAAGGTATCGATGACCAGTTGCGGCGTCCCGGCGGGGGCGAGAAAGCCTGCCCAGACCCGCAAATCGATCGGAAAGCCCTGTTCGGCGAAGGTCGGCACATTGGGAAATTCGGGATGGCGGCGGTCGCTGAGAACACCCAGCATCTTCACGGTGCCGGCCCGCACCTGCGGGAAGTAGATGTTGTCGAGCATGATATCCAGCCGCCCGCCCAGCAGATCGGGGATTGCCTCGGCCCCGGTGCGGTAGGGAATATGCGTGATCTCCACACCGGCCAGGGATTTGAACGCCTCTCCGCGCAGGTTGGTGGAACTGCCGGCCCCTGGGGACGAATAGGACAACTGGTCGGGCTTTGCTTTCGCCAGCGCTTGCAGTTCTTTCAGGTTGTTCACCGGCATCGTGCTCAACACGCCGAATGCGTAGACGACTTCCCCGTATGTGGCGATCGGCACAAAGTCGGACGGTTTGTAGTTCAGCTTCCGCACCAGGGGCAGCAACACCAGCGGGGCGTTGGGACCGCAATAGATCGTGTAGCCATCCGCCGCGGCCCGAGCCACGACTTCGGTGCCGATCGCGCCGGCGGCGCCGACCCGGTTCTCCACGATGAAGGGCTTGCCGAGCTTGCGTTGCAGGCCCTCGGCGTAGATGCGCGCGGGGAGGTCGGCGGAGCCGCCGGCCGGGTAGGGGACGATCAGCTTGACCGGCCTTTCCGGGTAGGCGGACGCGGGGCCGGCAAGGCAAACAAAAGCCGCCGCGGCAAGCAGGGCGGCCCTGATCAGTCGGGACATTCGGTTTCCTCCGTTGCCGTCCGGTGCCTGTCCGAACCGGCGCATGGTTTCCGCAGGTTACCACGACGATGGGGCCGATGCACCAGACACGTCGGCTTCCCAAGGTGTGATCCCGGCGCCTTCACCCCAACGTGAATGCCCCGCCGCTGCGCAAGGTCGCAATCCGGTCCGCCGACAATCCCAGCGTTTCCGCCAGAATGACGTCGGTTTCCGCCCCCAGCACCGGCGCCGCGGTGTCGGCGGTGCCGCCGCCCTCCGCCAGTTTGAACGGCGTGCCGACCAGGTCCTGCATCGTGCCGTCGGCGCCTTTTGCCTGCACCCGCATCGCATTGGCGATCACCTGCGGGTGCGTCATCACCTGGTCCACCGTGTGCAGCGGGGAGCACGCGACGCCTCGCGCCTCAAACCGTTCCACCCAATAGGCGACGGGGTGGCGGCCGAAGCGTTCTTCCAGCATCGGGATCAGCACATCGCGCTGCTCCACCCGCTTGATATTGCCCATGAAACGCGGATCGACGGCCAGGTCGGGCCAGTCCAGCGCGTCACAGAACCGGTTCCACGCGCCATCGTTCGGAGCACCGGCCAGCATGTAGCCATCGGCGCACATGAACGCCTGATACGGCACCAGGTGCCAACTGCCGGACCCCTGCGGCAGCGGCAGCACGCCGGCCTGCATCCAGGCCACCGCGTGGTAGCCCAGCAGCGAAATCGCGGTTTCCAGCAACGACCCACGCACCCAGGTGCCCTTGCCCGTGGTGGCGCGCGCCAGCAGGGCCGTCACCACGCCGGCATAACAGGAAATCCCGGTGGACATGTCGATGAACGACACCCCGCAGCGGATCGGCGGCCCATCCACGATCCCGGTGGTCGACATCGCCCCGCCGAACGCCTGCACCATCAGGTCGTAGCCGCGCTTTTCCGCCAATGGCCCGTCGGCGCCATAGCCGGAGATCGTGCAGACCACCAGCCGCGGATTGGCCTCCCGCAGCGCGTCCAGGCTGATGCCCAGGCGAGCCGCGGTGTCGGGCAGGAAGCTGTGGATCAGCACGTCGGCCTTGGCGGCAAGCTGTTTCAGCACATCCCGCGCGTCCGGGTTCTTCAGGTTCAGCACCATGGACCGCTTGCCGCGATTGACCGAGCCGAAATTGGCGCTCTGTCCATCCGGCGACATCGGCGGCCAGCGACGGTTTTCGTCACCCTCCGGGCTTTCCACCTTGATGACGGTGGCGCCGAAATCGGCCAGCAGTTGCGCACAATAGGGGCCGGCGAGCACGCGGCTGAGATCGACGACCTGAATACCGTCCAGGACTTTCATGGGCTGCTTCCTCTCTCTTGTGCCGCTACCATGGCGCAGGGAGAAGTGCAGGAGAAGCCGCGAGGGTGGGTTCGACGGAACACGCGCGGGAGGAGGTGCGTCATGAGGCGCACCACGTCGGAGACAACGATGGCGCGAAACGGATCGCGGTCCTCGTGCCGAGCCCGGTGGCGATTCAGGTCGGCGAGAAGCACGGGCGGAACGAATATCTGACCAGCCATATTTCGCTCACCTACGATCGGACA
>CAMBXJ010000120.1 GCA_945871455.1 Asaia bogorensis | reverse complement strand
TGGCATGTGACCGCGACGCAGCGGGGTGCATCGGCGGAGCTTGAAGCGCTTGCCCGGGAATTCGATGGGCGGCTGATTTTGGAGACGTTGGACATCACGTCTGTCGCTCAGGCTCAGGCGCTGTCGGACCGGTTGGCGGGGCAGTCGTTCGATCTGCTGTTCCTGAATGCCGGGATCATGGCCGGGCGCGGCGCCGATTTGCGGCAGGTGCCGGACGACGACATCCACGCCATCTTCCTGACCAATGCCATCAGCCCGATCCGCGTGGCCGACACGTTGGCTCGACACGTGAGGCCGGGTGGGATGATCGCCTTCATGTCGTCAATCCTGGGCAGCATTGGCACCAACGACGATGGGCGAGCCGAACTGTATCGGGCCAGCAAGGCGGCGTTGAACTCCCTGATCCGCAGCTTTCGCGCGCGTCATGCCGCCGATGACATCACCGTGCTGGCGTTGCATCCGGGCGTGGTCCGCACGTCGATGGGCGGTCCAACCGCGCCGTTGGATATCGAGACCAGCGTGCGCGGCGTCGCCGACACGATCGCGGCGCGCTGGGGCGCGGGTGGGCAGGCGTTCGTGGATTACCGGAACCAGGTTATTCCCTGGTAGATCAACCGACCGGCCCGGCCACTACGTCGCGCGGGCAGGTTAGGCGACGCGTAACGATAGTTGCTCCATTTGGGGCGTGGCCAACCCACACCGTCATGGCCCGCGCAGGCAGGCCATCCACGTATTGTCCGAGATCAGCACTGCAAGCCGTGGATGGCGGGTCTGCACCCACCATGACGTGGAGAGACCCGGTCTTAACACCAAATGGAACGGTTGTTGTTGCGCGCCGCCTAAAGCTTGAAGCTGCCGGCGACCAGGGCGTGATTGCCGTTCAGCATGATCTCGATATCCGCCGTCCCTCCGATGGTCGTGCCGAACACATGCGTCTTGCCGTCACCCATGACCTCCGCCCGGATTTCGCCCTTCGCACCAGAAAAGGTCGCGGATCCAACGAAAACGAAGGCCTGATTGCCAGCCACTCCCGACACGGCGTCGATCGCGGAAAGATCCAGGATGTCCCCGTCTGGCACGGAGAAGTCCCTGATGATGTCGGCGGCGTCGAGCGCGCTATCGGCAACCGCGCCGAACCGGAACACGTCAGCCGCCGAACCGCCGGTCAGCGTATCCGCGCCCGTGCCACCAGTCAGCGTATCGTTCCCCGCTCCGCCGATCATCGTGTTGGCAAGCCCGTTGCCTCTCCCGGTAAAATTCCCGGCGCCGATGAAGGTCAGGTTTTCGAGGTTGTCGCCCAAGGCGTACGCCGTCAGCGTCGTCCGCACGGTGTCGGAGCCGGCACCCGCGGCCTCGGTGACAATATCGCCAGGATTGCCAACGATATAGGTGTCATCGCCGCCGTCGCCAATCATCATGTCGGCACCGATGCCGCCGTCCAGGAAATCGTTGCCCAGACCGCCACGCAGCGTATCGGCGCTGTTGCCGCCGGTCGCGGTGTCGTTGCCGGCACCGCCGGTGAACACGACGCTCTCCATGCCGATCGTGTCGACCCAGACATTGCCGGAATCGGACCGCACGTAGAAGCTGGCTGGGACCCCGGACAGGCCCAGCAGCACGGCCTGAGTCTCGGCCGAGGCGTCCACCACCAGCGTGTCACTGCCGGTGCCGCCGTCGACGAAGTCGATCGCGCCACCCGCGGCCCGCGCGCCTGCATCGATCGTGTCATTGCCCCCACCGCTGATGATGACGTCGCCGATCGCCCCCCCGGTGATGGTGTCCGCGCCCGATCCGGTGGTCAGGCTGATCCGTTCGATGTCCTTGATCGATGACAGGCCGGCCGCGGCGATCGCTTTGGTTTCGGCAATCTTGAACGTCACGGCGGAAGTCAGGTGGCCGAGATCGGCAATCCAGTGATCATTACCGCCGCCGCCATGGACCTGGATGCCGCCCTTCCCTGTGTCGAACGTGTCGTTGCCCGCGCCGCCGGTAACCTTCACTTTCTCCACGTTGATCGTATCAACCCAGAAATTCCCCGAATCGGACCGCACGTAATAGCTGGCGGGCACACCGGCGAGAGACAGGAAGATCCCGGTCGCCTCGGCCGATGCGTCCACCACCAGGGTGTCCGTGCCGGTGCCGCCATCCACGAAGTCCGCGCTGCCCCCTGACGGTCGGGCCATGGCGTTGATCGTGTCGTTGTTGGCACCGGTGACGATCACATCGGCCTGTGCGCCGCCGATGATCGTGTCGGCGCCGGTGCCCGTGGTCAGAGTGATCCGCTCGATATCCAGGATCGATGTCAGCCCGGCCGCGGCAATCGCCGTCGTCTCACCCAGCTTGAACGACACATTCGTGGTCAGGGCGCCGAGATTGGCGATCCAATGGTCGATCCCGCCGCCGCCGTGAACCTCGATGCCGCCCTTGCCCGTGTCGAACGTGTCATCGCCGGCACCACCGGTGATACGCACCTTCTCCACGTTCACGGTATCAACCCAGAACTTGCCGGACTGAGAACGCACATAGTAGCTGGCTGGCACGCCGGACAGGGCCAGCGACACGGCCCCAGTCTCGTTCGACGCGTCCACCACCAGCGTATCGGTCCCGGCGCCGGCATCGGCGAAATCCGCACCCCCGCCAGGCGGACGCATGCCCAGATTGATCGTGTCGTTGCCTTTTCCAGTATACAACTGGTCGGCCTGATCCCCGGTCGTGATGATGTCGGATGCCGATCCCGTGGTCAGGGTCACGCGCTCGATATTCAGGATCGAGCCCAGCCCGGCCGCGGCGATGGATGTTGTCTCCCCCAGCGTGAAATCGACCACGGTAACAAGCGCGCCAAGATCACCAATCCAGTGATCGATGCCGCCGCCACCATCGATCCGGGAGCCGCCACGGCCGGTGTCGAATGTGTCGTTACCCGCGCCGCCGGTGACTCGGACCTTCTCGACATTGATGGTGTCGACCCAGAAATTTCCGGAATCGGATCGCACGTAATAGCTGGCCGGAACGCCAGCCAGTGCGACGAACATGTTCATGGTCTCAGCCGACGCATCCACGATGAGCGTATCGATGCCGTCGCCAGCGTCGACGAAGTCAACCGCCCCGCTGACCGGCCGGGTTCTGGCGTTGATCGTGTCATTGCCCAGGCCGGTGCGGATCGAGTCGCCTTCCGCTCCGCCAGTGATGGTGTCGTTGGCCGATCCCGTGGTCAGAGTAATCCGTTCGATGTTCAGAATACTGGTCAGTCCATCGGCGGCGATCGTCTTGGTCTGCCCCAGCGTGAAGACCACGGACGTCGTCAGGGCCTGGAGGTCGACGATCCAATGGTCGATGCCACCGCCGCCATCGACGGTGAGCCCACCATTCGCCGTGTCGAACGTGTCATTGCCCGCCCCACCGGTGAATCGCACCTTCTCGACGTTGACCGTATCGACCCATAAGTTCCCGGAATCGGAGCGCACGAAGTAGCTGGCCGGGACGCCGGACAATGCCATGAACACAGCCTTTGTCTCGGCTGAAGCATCGACCACCAAGGTATCGATATCCGCACCGGCGTCGATGAAGTCGGTGCCTCCGCCCACCGGCCGGGTTCTCGCGTTGACCGTATCGTTTCCCGCACCGGTGATGATCGCATCGCCCTGTGCGCCGCCGGTGATTGTGTCCCCACCGGATCCCGTTTTCAGACTGATCCGCTCGATGCCCAGGATCGTGGTAAGCCCCGCCGCGGCGATCGCCCCGGTCGCGCCGAGCTTGTAGTCGACCGCCGTGGTCAGCGCGCCAAGATCGGCGATCCAGTGATCGATGCCACCGCCGCCCACCACTTCGACCCCGCCGCTCCCGGTGTCGAACGTGTCGTTGCCGGATCCGCCGGTGACCTTCACCTTCTCGATATTGACCGTGTCGACCCAGAAGTTCCCGGAATCGGACCGGACATAATAGCTGGCCGGGACTCCCGAGAGGGCGACAAGAACGCCCTTGGTTTCACTCGACGCGTTTACCACCAGCGTATCGATATCGTCCCCGCCGTCGATGACATCGGTGCCGCCTCCCGCAGGTCGCGACTTGGCATTCAGCGTGTCGTTGCCGCCCAGTCCGTTGATCACATCCGCGTTGGCGGTTCCAATCAGAGTGTTTGCAAGGTCGTTGCCTGTAATGACGGCCATCGGTGTCTCCCGGAAACAGGGCTGTTGGGTCGGCTGGGCAAGATGTTCCGGCCAAGGCGGATCGTGCCGTCGGGGCCGAACCCTGCCACATGATCGTCTCTTTTACGGTCGCGGCGCTCTATCATAACACGAGTCATCGCACGATTTGTTCAAGACTGCATGATAGGCCGATTGGCGATCATGGATTGTCTTTTTGCAAATAAGAGGACGCACAAGTGGCTCCGCGCTCGGCGCCCAGCCCAGTGGCCGACGCTGTCCCGCGACGGTGAGAGATGCCTGCATGCCCGCGCCCGCGTCGCTCCGCGGATGGGATGACCATCGGCACGGTCGTGGGAGCCTCTCGGCTGAACCAGCGCGTGGTGGGACAGCGGCACATCGGACCCGGACTGGGCAAAATCGACGATTATTCCGTCAATCTGCTGCGTCCCGGAGACATGCTCGTGCTTTTGCGGGCCGGCCGCGGCGCCATCCGGCAGCGGGTCACGCTCCGACGACAAAGCCGAGCAGGCGAGGAACAGACTGCGCTCGTCGGGAAAATTGGGATGGAACGTGTGCCTCTGCACCCCGGCACGTTCCGCCACCTTGCTGATCGTGGTGAGAGCCGGTCCAATGGCAGACCCGCGCTTTGATCCCCCGAAATCCGGGCGCAAGGCCAACAACTTGATGTCGGACCGGACAATGGGCCATATCCTGACCCAATGGTGAGTTGGTCCTGGCCACGCGATCAGGTAACCAACGCAACGCAAGGCGAAGGATACGCACGCAAATGGCCGACGTGACCACCGACTTCTCCAACTCGGCCTCCGGCAAGGCCACCGAACTCGACGCCCTGGTCGTCGGCGCCGGTTTCGCAGGCATGTACCAGCTCCTCTGTCTCCGCGATCGGCTCGGCCTTTCCGTCAAGGCGCTGGAAGCCGGCGGTGGCGTCGGCGGAACCTGGTACTGGAACCGCTATCCCGGCGCCCGCTGCGATACCGAAAGCCACGCCTACTGGTACACCTTCGCCCCCGAACTGATGCGCGAGTGGGAATGGTCCGAACGCTATCCGGGCCAGGCCGAGATCATGCGCTACCTGAACTTCGTCGCCGACCGGTTCGACCTGAAGCGCGACATCCAGTTCAACACCCGCGTGACCTCCGCACATTATAACGACGCCGCGAACCGCTGGCATGTCCGCACCGAAAGCGGCGAGACCTACACGGTGAAATTCCTGGTCACCGCCGTCGGCTGCCTGTCCACCGCCAATGTGCCAAGCATCCCTGGCCTGGCCGACTTCAAGGGCGATTGGTACCACACCGGGGAATGGCCGCATGAAGGCGTCGATTTCACCGGCAAGCGGGTCGGGCTGATCGGCACCGGGTCCACCGGCATCCAGGCCGCGCCGGTGATCGCCGAGACCGCCAGGCACCTGACCGTGTTCCAACGCACCGCAAACTACAGCGTGCCGGCTCGAAATGCGCCCCTGACCGACGAATTCAAGCGCTACATCAAGGACAACGCCGCCGAAATCCGCACCGCCACGCATGAAACGGCGAACGGCCATCAGTTCAAAATCGAGGACCGCCTGGCCCTGCAAACCCCGGCCGAGGAGCGGGAGAAGATCTACGAAGCGGCCTGGGAACGTGGCGGATTGCAGTTCCGCGCCGCCTTCCACGACATGATGAGCAGCAAGGAAGCCAACGACACCGCGGCCGCGTTCATCAAGAACAAAATTCGCCAGATCGTGAAGGACCCGAAAACGGCGGCGATCCTGTCCGACATCGACCACCCCTACGCCGCCAAGCGCCCGCCCATCGACAGCGATTATTTCGAGACCTTCAACCGCGACAACGTCACCCTGGTCGACGTGAAAGCCGCTCCGATCCAGGCGATCACGCCGACCGGCCTGCGCACGGCCGAGGGTGAGTACGCGCTCGACATCATCGTCTTCGCCACCGGATTCGATGCGATGACCGGTCCGATGCTGCGGATGGATATCCGTGGCACCAACGGAATGCCGTTGTCCGAGGTCTGGGCGGCCGGCCCGGTGACCTATCTGGGTCTGCAGGTCGCCGGCTTCCCCAACTTGTTCACCGTCACCGGCCCCGGCAGCCCGTCCGTGCTGTGCAACATGCCCGTGGCGATCGAGCAGCATGCCGAATGGATTTCCGACTGCATCGCTCATATGCGGGCCAACGGCTTGGATCGCATCGAGCCTAAGCAGGACGCGGTGGACAACTGGGTGCAACAGGTCAACGAGGCCGCTGCCGCCACCCTGCTGCCGATGGCCACGCATTCCTGGTACCTGGGCGCCAATGTACCGGGCAAGCCACGCGTGTTCATGCCCTATGCCGGCGGCATGGCGCGCTATCGCGGGATCTGCGCCGACGTCGCGGCCCATGGCTATGAAGGCTTCGTGCTGTCGCCGGCGAAAGTGCCGGCCTGACCGACACGTCCACCGGCCCCAGCGGACCCGGTGACCGGACCGGGTCCCGACGCTTCAGGAATCCCCGCATGGCCCGCATCGTCCGCTTCCGAGACCTTGAACCGACCTGGACCACGAAACAGGCCAAGGAACCGGGCACCATGCGCTGGCTGGTGACCTGGGTCGGCGGGCCGAAGGACCATATCAACACCAATCCCTCGGTCGCGGTCGAAAGCACCGAATGCGCCATCGGCATGATGTATCTGCCGGTCGGCCAGCGTCAGGCCGGCAAGCACGTCCACGGCGTGACGGAAATCTACGTCATCCTGCAAGGGGAGTTGGAGGGGTTCGACGCCTCCGGCCACCCGCATCGCGCCGGTCCGCTGGACTGCACCTACATCCCCGCCGGCTGCCCGCATGGCGTGCGCAATTGCGGGACCGAGGATGTGATCCTGTTCTGGGTGCATGACGGAATTGAGCGCAACGACGCAGCGGTTTACTACCCAGACGACCATGTGTTCGTCGACGCACCGGAAATCGAGCTTCTGCGCTTCGCCGACCTGGAACCCGGCTGGTCCGCCCCGGCCGCTCGCGTGCCCGGCACGATGCGCTGGTCGGTGAACTGGGTAGGAGGATTGGCTGGCTCCGTGGACCACAATCCGGGTACCGCGGTCGCCAACAACAAGATCGCGATCGGCATGACGACCCTGGAGCCGGGCCACACCCAGCCGACCGAGGTGCTGACCGTCTCCCGCCTCTACCTGGTCGCCAACGGGCAGGCGATCACCGATATCGGCGCCGGAAACGAAGTTCTGGGTCGACTCGATGGCTTGCATCTTCCCGCCGGCTCAAGCGCGGCATTGCGCAACAACGGGCCGGAGACATTACGGCTGCTGTGGGTCGACGCACCCCCGCCGCGGTGACACGATACCGGTTCGGCAACAAGGAAGGACCCCGGCCATGTCCCTGCTCCCGCAAGCCAAGATCATCCGCCTGGCGGAAGTGGAACAAAAATCCCTGGGTCGAACCGCCACCCGCCAGCATCTGACCGGGGATGACGGAAACCCCGTGCTGACCGGAATCCAAACCAGCGAGCCGGGCTACGCAACGAAACTCCACTCCCACCCCTATGTCGAATGCCTGTTTGTCCTGGAAGGCACCATGGAAGCCTGGCTGCAAGGCGAGGAAGCCACACCCCATCGCCTCGGCCCCGGGGACATGATCGTGCTGCCGCCCCACACGCCGCATGTGTTCCGCAACTGCGGTGACACGAAACTGCGACATCTGGGCATCCATGCGTCGCCGACCCGGATCGTGCATAATGTTGGAGAGTGATGCCGCCGGCTGGGTGAACCTTGTCCTGTGGCAATGAAACCGGAAGCAAGATCGATCACCCGTTCAAATGGCCGAATTGGACAAAGTCCCCCCCTCGTTCCACCTCCGTAATTCACCAGCAACCGAGCTCGGCCGACGCCGCCAGAAGCTCCACCGACACAGGAGACAACAATGGCCGGCAAGACGAACGACGCGCTGCCACCCACCCCGATCTGCCAATGCTGCGATCCGGCCCTGAACGTCTTTACCCGGCGCGCCAACGCCAGCCTCTCCCGACGCGGCTTCGTCGCGGAAATCGTTGCCGCCGCCGGGCTGGGTATGGTTGCCCGGTCAGGATCGGCGCTGGGGCAGCCCACCCAACCTCACGCGGTATTGTTCGAGAATGTCCGCATCTTCGACGGCACGTCCGACCGACTGAGCGGACCCTCGAACGTGTTGGTGACCGGCCCGACGATCACCCGGATCGCGGATGGCCCGACCGCGGACTCGACCATGGCGGACAGGGTGACAACCCGGATCCGGTGCGGCGGCCGGACCCTGATGCCGGGCCTGATCGACGCGCATACCCACATCATGTTCGAGACCGTGCCGCAGGCGGCGCTGCTGATGGCCGATATCGGCTTCGTGAACGTCGCTGCGGTGAAGGCGGCCAATGACGCGCTGATGCGCGGCTTCACCAGCTTCCGCGACCTGGGCGGCCCGGTCTTCGGCCTGAAGCGCGGCATCGACACCGGCCTCGTTCCCGGTCCCCGCATCTGGCCCTCGGGGGCGTTTATCTCCCAGACCGGCGGCCACGGCGACTTCCGGCTGCCCACCGAACTGCCCGCCCGCCCGGGTGAGTTTTCCTATAGCGAGCGTATCGGCGCCGCCGCGATCGCGGATGACGCGTCCATCGTGCGCATGCGGGCGCGGGAGCAACTCGCGCTTGGGGCCTCCCAGATCAAGCTGATGGCCGGTGGCGGCGTGGCGTCGAGCTTCGATCCGTTGGACGTGACCCAATACACGGTGCCGGAACTGCGCGCCGGAGTCGAAGCGGCCGAGAATTGGGGCACCTATGCCACGGTGCACGCGTACACCCCGCGCGCGGTGCGCCAGGCGATCGAGGCAGGCGTTCGCTGCATCGACCACGGCCAGTTGCTGGACGACCCGACGGTCGCCCTGATGGCCGAGAAAGGTATCTGGTGGAGCCTGCAACCGTTCCTCGACGACGGGAAATCCGCCTATGCCGATGGCTCCCCCAACCGAATCAAGCAGTTGGAGATGTTCAGCGGCACCGACACCGCCTACCAACTGGCCCGCAAGCATGGTGTGCGGACCGCCTGGGGGACCGATACACTGTTTGATGCGGCCACCGCGGCGAGGCGGGGTTTCCAGCTCAGCAAGATGGTCCGATGGTACAAGCCGGCCGAGGTGCTGAAAATGGCAACCTCGGACAATGCCGCCCTGCTGGCCTTCTCCGGTGCGCGCAACCCCTATCCGGGCAAATTGGGTGTCGTGCAGGAGGGCGCACTGGCCGACCTGCTGCTGGTGGACGGCGATCCGCTCGCCAATATCCGGCTGATGGAGACCCCGGAAACGCATTTCCGCGTGATCATGCAGAACGGCCACATCCACAAGAACACGATGTAGCGCGGACCAGCGGCCGCCCCACTTTGCCGCCCCACTTGGCCGCCCCGCCTCGCTTCCCCCGTTCGCCTGCCGGTCAGGTCTTCGCCGCGTCCCAGCCGTAGATGCGTTGCAAGGTCTCACCCATCAGCGCGGCGCGGTCGGTATCGGACAGACGGTCGGTGACCCGAAACGCCTCGACGCCCTGGCGGAAGGTCAACATTTCGACCGCGCGGGTCCAATCGGTGCCCCACATACAGCGGCCGAAGCCGAACGCGTCGAAGATGCGGCCCAGCGGGTCCCAGATGTCCTTGTAC
>CAMBXJ010000119.1 GCA_945871455.1 Asaia bogorensis | reverse complement strand
CATCCGCTCGGCCTCAGCCAGGAAGAAGTTGAGACAATCCGGCGCGATGCCCGAATCGTCCATTTCAACGGTGCCTCCAAACCCTGGAGCTACATGAGCAAGCATCCCCGCCGAGCGGACTATCTCGGGTATCTGAAACTGAGTGAATGGAGGGATTATGTGCCCCCCGATCGCACCTTGTTGAACATGACCAAGAAGCAAATGGCGCGCTTCCTCCCGCGTTGGCTTGTCCGTGCACTACGCTCCTAGGGGCCTGGACCGGTTACGTGGTCATCGCCACGGCCCGCGACGGCGGAACCGCGTGATGTCCTGTGCTGGCCTGACCCCGCGATCCGGGAGGGCGCGTTGAGCTGGTCGTTTGAAACCCTCGGCAATGCGATCGTGCAGGTTTTCGAGAATGGTCAACCCATGCTCGTCACCGATCCGTGGCTGCTGGGATCGGCTTATTTCGGCAGTTGGGAACTGGAACGCCCGCTGACCGAGACGCAGTTGGCCAATGCCCGAGGCTCCCGCTTCGTCTGGTTCTCCCACGGGCATCCCGACCATTTCCACATGGGCTCGATCGAGACGATCCCCCGTGATGTGCAAATGCTGCTGCCCGACCACTACGACGATGAGCTGAACCGGTCCCTGACGGACGCCGGGTTCACGACGCGCATCCTGCCGTCGAAGACCTGGGTCACCCTGGCGCCCGGCCTTCGGGTCATGAGCGTATCGAACGAGAACATGGACGCGATCCTGGCGATCGACGCCGGCGGCACGTTGCTGCTGGACAAGAATGACTCGCCCTTTTGCGGGGAGGATCGCTTTTTCCGGCATCTGGTAGGCCAGTTCGCGAATACCTATCTGTTCGCTCTCTGTGCGTTCGATGCGGATATGATCAATACGTATGATGGGCAGATGCGTTCCTTGCTGGACCCGGCGGCGGAATTGAAGCCGGGAACGATCTGGGGGGCGGCCAGAATTGCGCATTATCTGGGGGTTCGGAATTTCTGCTGTTCCTCGTCCCAGCACATCTACGCACGCCCGGATTCCGCCTGGGCCAACAGTTTCCGGATCACATGGCCGGATATGCAGCGGTATTGGACGCAAGATGACATCCGGCTGATCCCCCCGTTCAGCCAGGTCGACCTTGTTGACGGTCGGCTGGTTCGGACCGACTGCGACGACGTGACGCCTCCTGATTCCCGCATACGATCCGACGTCGTGGATGACTGGTCGGAACGGTTGAGCGAGGAAGAATGGGTGAAGGTGGAGCGGTTTGCCCGCCAGTTCGAGACCTTGCGCGATTGGCAGGACTTCATCGGGTTCAGCGTCGGCGGCGAAGCGCGGCGCTTTTTTCTGCGTCCGGGGGCAGAAAGCAAGCCAGCGGCCAGGCAGGTCGGCGTGGTGTTCCATGTGCCGCGCGCACCGCTGCTGGAAACGGTCGAATACGGCTATTTCGACGATCTTCTGATCGGCAATTTCATGAAGACCCAGCTTTTCAACATGAAGCTGTACCCGATCTTCACGCCGCGCGTGGCCAAGCTGGGGGGCAACGCGAAGGTCTTCACCGCCGCCGATCTGCGTCGGTTCCAGGCACACTACTTCCGGGCCTCACCGCTGGCGTTTTTGCGCTATCGGGCGCAACTGGCGGCGCGCTACTTTATCGAACCCAGGATTCGCGCCTGGTCGCAGGCGTTGGGCCTGTTTCCCCTGCTGCGCTACCTGAAAAGGAGGGTCGTGGGTGCCCCGCGGACATCCTGACCCTGCCGACCGGGCGGCACGTGGGGGGGCCTTTCTGGGTGGCGTGCCCCTGACGGGTTCGGATACGCCCAGATTCGATGTTGTGTCCTATCCGTCCGACACGAAGCCGGTCCTCCTGATCGTGGTGGACTGCGAGGAGGAGTTCGACTGGGGCAATCCGGTTCGCGGCGCCGCCTACACCCTGGAATCGATGCTATGCCTCGGGCCCTTGCAGGCCGTGCTGGAGCCGCGCGACTTTCGGGCGACCTATGTGGTCGGCTATCCGATCGTCGACGATGCCACGGCCTGGAAGCCGCTCGCCCGACTGCATGCCGATGGGCTGTGTCAGGTCGGCGCGCATTTGCATTCCTGGGTCACGCCGCCCTACGCGGAAGAACCCAGTATCAGCCATTCGTTCCAGGGCAATCTCGAAGCCGGTATCGAGCATGCCAAGATGGCCCGTCTGGCCGACCGCATCGCATCCCGCTTCGACATGCGTCCGTTGATCTTCAAGGCCGGCCGGTACGGGTTTGGATCGGCGACCGCCGCGGCGCTGGAAGCGCTGGGGTTTGAGATCGATGTCAGTTTCATGCCGCACTGGCGCTATGATGAACAGGGCGGGCCCAGTTTCGCTTTCGTGCCGGTCGATCCGTTTTGGCTGAGGCCCCAAGGGCGGCTGCTGGAAATCCCCCTGACCGCGGGTTTTACCGGATTGGCCAGCGGGGCGGGACCCTGGCTCTACAACCAGGTCGACCGTCCGTCGCTACGCTTCGCCCGCCTGCCGGGGTTGTTGGCTCGCACCGGTTTGCTCAATCGTGTCCGCCTGACGCCGGAAGGCATTCCTGTGGAAGATGCCATCCAGTTGACCCGGGCCCTGTTCGCGACAGGGCTGCGCGTGTTTCAGGTCAGTTTCCACAGCACATCGCTCGTCCCAGGCAAGAGCCCCTATGTGGAGACCGCACAGGATCTGCGCCGGCTGCTGGATTGGATCGCCATCTATCTCGACTTCTTCACCGGAGAGCTTGGCGGCATCGGCGGCCGCCCGGACGATATCCTGCGGGATGCGCGCGAGCGTTTGGGGCGGGCGATCCCCGCCGCCGATCCCTGATCAGGACCGAGGGATCTCGCCACCTTCCGTCAGCATCGCCCGGAAATAGGCGGCGGTCTTGTTCAGCCCGTCCTCCAGCGGCACCGTTGGCTCCCATCCCAGGATGCGACGCGCCATGGTGATGTCCGGGCAGCGTTGCAGCGGATCGTCCTGCGGCAGCGGGAAGGTCTGGATGCGCGACGCGGACCCGATATTTCGGATCACGCGTTCGGCCAGTTCGCGGACCGGAATTTCATGCGGGTTGCCGATGTTGATCGGCCCGGTCACTTCCCGGTCGCTGCCCATCAGGCGGATCAGGCCGTCGATCAGGTCGTCCACATAACAGAAGGCACGGGTCTGGCTGCCATCGCCATAGAGGGTGATATCCTGCCCCCGCAACGCCTGAACGATGAAATTCGACACGACGCGCCCATCATTCGGATGCATGCGCGGCCCATAGGTGTTGAAGATCCGCGCGACCTTGATCTGTACGTTGTGCTGGCGGTGATAGTCGAAAAACAGCGTTTCCGCGCAGCGTTTGCCTTCGTCGTAGCAGGCCCGAGGCCCCAACGGATTGACGTTGCCGCGATATTCCTCGGTCTGCGGATGCACTGTCGGGTCGCCATAGACCTCACTGGTGGAGGCTTGCAGAATCCGCGCGCCGATCCGCTTCGCCAGGCCCAGCATGTTGATCGCGCCGATGACGCTGGTCTTGGTCGTCTGCACCGGATCGAACTGGTAATGCACCGGGGATGCCGGACAGGCCAGGTTGTAGATCTCGTCCACCTCCACATACAGTGGGAAGGTAACGTCGTGGCGCAGCGCCTCGAACTGGGGATTGCCCAGGAGATGCGCGATATTGTCCTTGCGGCCGGTGAAATAATTGTCGACGCACAGGACGTCGGCGCCTTCCCGCAGCAGCCGTTCGCACAGATGCGATCCGAGGAAACCAGCCCCACCGGTCACGAGAATACGTTTGCGCGTCAGTGCCATGGGATATCCGGTTCTGTGGAGGCCTGGCGAACCTGACAAAACCCAACCGCGCTGACAAGCAATTAAAGCCGGAACCGCCGACCCCGGGCTTGGGCCGGTGCGCGGAACGTTTTCGCGGGTGATGGCCCAGGGGAGCAGGCCAGGGGATTGGCCCAGGGGAAGTAGCCCAGGGGAGCAGCCCAGGGGAGAAGATAGCCGGGACACGATACCGATGCTACCATCCGGGCCGCATGCCCCCGCACCGCCGGCGGCAAAAGCACGCCTGCCTCAATCAATCAGGGAGTTGAAATCATGGCTGACCGGCCGTTCACCCAAGCCGACCTCGATGTGCTGGCACAATGGGACACGCCCACGATCTGCAACGGGTTGGAAGTCGTGGTGCCGGAACGGCGGGCCATCGGTTTCACGGTGGAGCCCATGGTGTGCATCGACCCCAAGGCCAAGCCGATCGTCGGTCTGGCGCGGGTGGGCATGATCCGCTCGACCGAGCCGCCGCGTGGCAAGGTCACCGACCGGGCGGACTGGTATGATTATGTCGCCGCGACCGACTTCCCGACCATCGCCGTGATCCAGGATATCGACGGGCGCATCGGCTACGGCGCCTACTGGGGCGAGGTCCAGTCCACCGTCCACAAGGCGCTCGGCTCCATCGGCTGCGTGACCAATGGATCGTTCCGCGACCTCGATGCCTGGGCGCCGGGATACCAGATGATCGGTGGCCGGATCGGACCGAGCCATGCGCATGTGCATATGGTGGATTTCGGCAAGCCGGTTAACATTTTTGGGATGCAGGTCGGCCACGACGACGTCATTCACGCCGATTTTCATGGCGCGGTCGTGATACCCGCCGATGCCGTGCGCAAGCTGCCGGCGGCGATCGACCTGATCTCCCGGCGGGAAAAGGTGATCCTGGATGTCTGCCGGTCCGCCGACTTCACTCCGGCCAAACTGCGGGATGCGCTGAAGCGCGCGGGGGAGATCCACTGAACCGCGCCTGACCCACCGGTTGATCCCGGAGGCTGCTTTTCGGGCGGCCTCCGTGGACGGCCAACCTGTCCCCTGGAATGGTCCGGGCCGGCGAAAGGGCGCCCGTCAAATTTAGCGCCGCAGCTTCCGTACAACCTTTTCGGCCGAATTCAACACATGCCGTTCGGCTCCATCCGGACGGCCGCTCAGCACCCACAACCCCGCCGCCGCCGCGACATAGACCACCGCGCCGACCGCCGAGCGTTCGCAGAGGTCGAGGAGGGATGGAAGCAGGTCAGGGGAGGTGGCCGGCGCCCAGGCCATGCCGCATGCGTGCATCACCGCCACCATCGCGCCGACCGCGACCACCGGCCGCCATAGCCGAGATCCCAGCGCCGCGAAGCTGAGCCCGACGCGGTGCAACGTGAGGCGGAGTACCACGCCCTGCATGATCAGCAGCGACAGGCCCGCGGCGACGGCTGCCCCGACCAATCCGTACATCGTGATCCCGACGATCAGCAGCGCGACCCGCGAAACCGCCGCGGCCGCGGTGATGGCAACGATCTGGCGCATCAATCCCTGGGCTACCAACAGGGTGACGCCAACGATCCCGAAGATAGACGCCGTGGTGACAGGAGCGATGATCTCGATCAGCGGGACGACCTGGTCCCACCGAGCGCCCAAGGTGACGTTCACCATTGGATGGGCGACCAGGGAAATCCCGAAGCCGGCGGGCAAGGCCACCAGGACTCCCAATCCGATGGTCTCCAGGAACAGAGCGGTCTTCGTCGCCTTCGCTTCCAAGGCCTCCGCGAAACCTGGAAACAATGCTCGGTTCAATGGCTCCAACAACTCGGTTGTGGGCAGGCGGCCGATCTCGGTCCCGATGGACAGCATGCCGGCGGCCTGCGTGCCGAGGTAATGGCCGGTCACGACATTGTTTGCCTGTTCCTCGATCCTTGCCAGAATTCCCACCAACCAGCTCCAGGCGGAAAACCCGGCAATGCGGTGCCAGGCCTTCAGGCTCAACCGCGGGCGGTAGTCCGACATCGTGTAGGTCATGATCAACCGGACGACCCGGCTGGCCAACAATCCCGCGACCAATGCCCAGTAGCTGTGCCAGATCAATGCCGTTCCGACGGTGACGGCCACCCCGATCAGCCGCGTGCGGAATTGCAGGTCGAATTCCTTGCGAAAGTCCAGGTCGCGGCGGAAATCGACGATGCCGATATTCTCGGCCGAGGAGACCAAGACACCCACGGCCAGGGCCAGGAACACCACTGCCAGGCGCGGTTCGTTGAAGAAATTCGCCGCCGGCCAGGCCAGCAGGGCGATCAGGATGGCGGTGATGACGCCACGCACGAGCGATAAGGCAAAGCCGGTATCGTACAGCGCCCGGTCGCGATTCCGGTCCCGAATCAGAGCATCCTGCACGCCGATGGCCGACAGGGCGTCGACCGAGGCGATGACCCCGGTGGCGATGGCGATCAGGCCGAAATCCGACGGTTCCAGAAGCCGCACGAGAATCAGTGTGCTGACCAGACCGACATTCCGCGACGCCAACCGCCAGGCGATGACCCAGGCCGTGCCCTTGGCAACCCGTGCTGAAGTTGACGCGCCAGGGGGTGCGCCAGGGGGTGCGCCAGGGGGTGCGCCAGGGGGCGCGCCAGGGGAAGTGCCAGGGGAAGTGCCAGGGGAAGTGCCAGGGGGGGGCGCAGGCGGGGATACGGGCGGGTCCGGGGGGGCGCTCACGTTCGGTGCGACCGCCGGTTCGGGGTCGGCTTGGGTCGGAGTGTCACGTGGTCGGTCCCTGGGCTTATCGCGTCGCGCGGGGCTTCGCATAGCGAACTCGGCCGCGCCGAAACAGCGAATTCTCCACAACCGGTGTTCGGTGGCGGTGCGGGCTACACCGATTCCAGCAAAGCGGCGCCGTCATGCCTGACGTTGTTGACCTGCGTGCCCACGCGCCAGGTTCGAAAGCCGGCCGCGGACGGGCGCATCAGGGTGGCCGGATCGCCCTCCACCTCCCCAAGCCATAGAGGCCAGTCGGTGGCTTCCAGCACGACGGGCATGCGTTCGTGCAAGGGCCGCAGGGTGGCGTTGGCGGTTGTCGTGGCGATGGTGAAGCTGCGGATGACGGTGCCGTCCGCGCCGCGCCACCCTTCCCACAATCCGGCGAAAACCAACGGTTGGCCGTCCGACCTGGCAATCGCCCAGGGGAGTTTCGCGCCATCGATCGCCTGCCATTCGTAGAACGCGTCGGCCGGTACCAGGCAGCGGCGTTTTGCATAGGCATCGCGGAACATGGGGGTGGAGGCCAGGGTCTCGCTTCGTGCGTTGATCGTCATGCGGACGGATTTTGGGCCGTCTGGCCCCTTCGGCGTCCAATGTGGGATCAGGCCCCAACGCAGCAGGTCCACCCGTCTTTCCCCGGTTTCCGGGTGGCGGCGGACGACCGGGGCGTTCCGGGTGGGTGCCATGTTCCAGGTCGGCGCCCAGTTCGGCACCCAGTCCGGCATCGGGCCGATCGTGTGGAGCAAGGCGACGATCGCCTCGGCTGGCAGGAACGCGGCGTAGCGTCCGCACATCGCCGGATCAGGCCCGCCGCCGAACCTGGCCCAAGGCTCGCCGCACGGTGGGCTGGCAGGACAGCAGAACCAGACCCATCGCCAATACCCCGAGGCTCGACGGTTCCGGCAGGTCGATCGACGACACGACCCAGTTGTCCAGTCCGGACGTCGTCGACGTGGTCGATGCACCGGCGGTGCCGTTGGCAGTGGCATAGCCGAAGGTGATGGCCGAACCGGTAGCGGAAAAGTCGGGGTGGGAGGATGGCAGCAAGGGGTCGCCGTTCAGCAACACAAAATCGGCGGCGGTCTGATCGGCGATGGCGAACGGCACCCAGGATGCCGAGACCGTCACAACGCTGTCCCCCAGATAAAAATTGCCACCCTGCTTGATCACAGCGGCATAGCCGACGGCAAACGACGGGCCGCAGCAGGTGCCCGGGTAGTTGAAGAAATTCAGGTCGAAGGAGAAGTTGAACCCGGCGACCGGACCGGCCACGCCGGGGTCATAGACCGCGGCATTCTGCATATGGGCGACCACGATCACCATGTTCGGGCCATTATAGGTCTGTGTAACTTCCCGATAAGCGCCTGGCGTGCCGCCGCTGCCAACCTGGCCGGCCGAAAACGTCGCGCTCGGCGACGAGGGCGACGCCCCGGTGACGATCAGTTGCCGTGACGTCCAATCCGCATCGGCGAAGGTCGAGTCGGAAAACGTCACCGCGCCGGCGGTGGCCGAGGCGAGAAACAGCGACCAGCCCAATACGCCGCCCGCCAACCACTTCATCATCCCAACCACTTCATCGTACTCGGTATCCGGGGGAATCGTTGCGAATGGTCATATACAGAAATCCCTGGACCGGGTCCATTCTCGGGTCGCACCGGATGGTTTCCCGTCGTTGGGAACCGGTTTACGATGGGTGCAAAAGGGGACACTCATGACCAAGACAGCGGCGATTTCAGGAGCGGCATCCGGAATTGGACTGGCGGCATCGCGTCGGCTGCTTGATGCCGGTTGGACCGTTTACGGCCTGGACAACGCACCGGATCGCTTGGCGCGGGTCGCCGACGAACTGGCATCCCACGGCAACCGGTTCCGCCCCATCCGTTGCGATGTGGGGGACGCCACCAGCGTTACCGCGGCCTTTTCCGCCATCGCCGACACCAGCCCGGCGCTGAACGGATTGGTCTGCTGCGCCGTCGTGCTTCGCACCGGGCTTATGGAGCAGATGAGCATCGAGGATTTCGATCTCGTCCAGAACATCAACACCCCCGGCACGTTCCTGTGTGCGCAGAAGGCGTTGCCGTTGCTGCGCCTGGGCGCCACGCCGGAAAATCCGTCTCGCGTGGTGCTGCTGTCGTCGCTGGCCGCCAGCCGGCCGAAAGTGGTCAGCGGCGCCTATGCGGCGTCCAAGGCGGCGGTCAGCCAGTTGTGCCGCGTCATGGCGGCGGAATGGGCACCGTCCGGCGTGCTGGTCAACGCTCTGGCCCCCGGAACGGTCGACACGCCGATGGTTCGCGCCATGTCGGACCCATCGCAATCGAAAGGCTATCGCCCGTCCGGCGTTTCCCCGGTCGGGCGCATCGCCCAGCCGGAGGATGTGGTGGACGTGATGATGTTCCTGTTCAGCGACGGGGCACGTTATGTCGCCGGGACCACGATCCCGGTCGATGGCGGCACCGGCGCCGCGTTCATCCCGCCCGGATCGAACCTCTGATGCGCCGGCTGATCCTGCTTGCCGCCCTGGCCATTCTGGCCCTGCCGGCCGCGGCCCAGGAGCGCGTGCTGAACGTGTTCAACTGGACCGACTACACCGACCCCGCGGCGCTGGAGGCATTTACCGCCGAAACCGGCATCAAGGTCCGCTACGACGTCTATGACAGTCTGGAAACCCTGGAAGCGCGCATGCTGACCGGCCGGTCCGGCTACGACATCATCGTGCCGACCAGCGAGCCGACTTTCTCTCGGCTGATCCGCGCCAAGGCGTTGCAGGAGATCGACCGGGCCCGCGTGCCGAACTGGAAGAACCTCGATCCGCCGATGATGCGCCAGGTCGAGAGTTCCGACCCCGGCAACCGGTTCGGCGCGATCTATCTGTGGGGCACGGTCGGATTGGGCATTTTGCCGGCCAAGATCAAGGCCCTGGCGCCGGACGCGCCGACGGATGGGTGGGAATTGCTGCTGAAGCCGGAGAACGCACGCCGTCTGAAGTCCTGCGGCATTACCATCATGGACTCGGCGATCGACGTCATCCCGTCGGTCCTGCACTATCTGGGCAAGCGCCCCGACAGCACGGATGCCGCCGATCTGGCCGCCGTCGAGAAAACCCTGATGGCCATCCGCCCCAATATTCGCACCTTCGCCAGTTCCGGCGCGGTGGAAGCCCTGGCCGCCGGGACCACCTGTCTCGCGATGACCTATTCGGGCGATGTGATCCAGGCTTCCGCGCGGGCGGTGGAGGCCAAACGCGGTGTCGTGGTCCGCTACATCAC
>CAMBXJ010000118.1 GCA_945871455.1 Asaia bogorensis | reverse complement strand
CCCTCGGGCGGGGCTTCGTTGCGCAGGCTGGCCGCCGCGCAGGCGACGGCGTGCTTGGCGGTGTTGGACGCGACATAGCCGGATTTCGGCATCGGCGCGCCGTTGTTGGCGTCACCCACCACGTAGATACCGGGGGCGGATTTCGCCTCGAACGTCGCGGGGTTGACCGGAACCCATCCGGATTGGTCGGTCAGGCCGAAGTCAAACGCGATGCGCGCGGCCGACTGCGGGGGCACGACATTGGCGACATCGACCTTGTGCCGCGTGCCGAATTCCGTGACGAATGTTTTCTCGGCGGCATCGACCCGCACGACCTTGCCGTCCTTGTTGGATGGCACCCATTCGATCATGTCGCCATACAGCGCCTTCCAGCCATCCAGGAACAGGCCCTGCTTGCTGAACGCCTCCTTCGTATCCAGAGCCAGAATCTTCGACTTTGGTTTGTTCTTCTTCAGGTAGGACGCGACCATGCTGATCCGCTCATACGGACCCGGCGGGCAGCGGAACGGATTGGCCGGCAGCGCGAAGCCCACCGTGCCGCCGTCCGGCATCGCCTCCAACTGCCGCCGCAGCAGCGCCAGTTGGGACCCGTCCCCCGGGATCCAGGCATGCGGCATCTGTTGGGAGGCTGCCTCGTCATAGCCTTCCAGCGCGCCCCATTTGATGGCGATACCCGGCGAAACGATCAGCCGGTCATAAGCAACGGTCTGGCCGCCGGCCAGACGCACGGTCTTGGCCACAGGGTCGATCCCCGCGGCCATGTCGTGGACGACCTTCACCCCGTGCGCCCGCAGACCGTCATAGCCGAACGTGATCTGGTCGGGCACGCGCATCCCGCCCAGCACCAGGTTGCCGTAGGGGCAGGTGATGAAACGTGTGCGTGGCTCGATCAAGGTCACATCCAGGGTGGGATGGTTGATGCGGGCGTAACGCGCGGCGGTGGCGCCGCCGAAGCCGCCGCCGATGACCACCAGGCGAGCGGTCGTCTGCGCGCGGGCGATCCTGGGCGCCGCAAGCGGGACAGCAAGCGCGACGGCGGCGAAACCAGCCATCCGCAGGGCGGAGCGGCGGGTCGGATATTGCCGGATGGAATGGGACATGATCGGCCTCCCTCAGCGGGACGTGGCGTAGTAGGCGGCAATGGCGGCGATATCCGCCTCGGTATAGCCGCGGGCGATGCGGCCCATGATGGTGCCCGGGCGCTCATTGGCGCGAAAGGCATTCATGGCCGCGGCGATCTCGGTGGCGGGCCGGCCGGCGATCCCCGGGATTGCGCCCGCCCCGGTGCCGCGCACACCATGGCAGCCGACACAGCCTTGCGCGGCGAGCGGGACCGGTTCGGCGGCATGGGCGGCCGATGCATGGGCCGCGAACGCCAGGCAGATAGCCCCGGCGAGGATATGTCGGCGCATTCAAGGCTCCCCGTTGCGTTGTTGATCGATATGGTTCGGTTAACCCGGACAATAACGTCATACAATCAATGGAGCAATCGACCTCGACGGGGAGTGAACGGGTTGCCTCGCCACAGAAAAATAACCTCCCGTGGCGGAGAGCGGAAGAAGTCATTGTCGGGACGGCGCCTATGGGCAGTCGAAATCGGGTGCGCGCCGGCCGGTCATGGGGCCAGACGGAACCAGGGGCGTAATCGGATCCCCACAAAATTTCCCGCCAGGGCCGGCACGATCCAGACCCAGCCATGCAGGCTGCCCGAGGCGATGCCTCCGACGAACGCGCTGATATTGCAGCCCGTCGCCAGGACCGCGCCATACCCCAGCAGCAGGCCGCCCAACACGGCCGCGAGGGCCGGCCGCAGGCGCGGGTTCGGCCAGACCGGACGAGGGCGCCCCGACAGGATCGCCGCCAGACCGGCACCCGCGACCAATCCGACGTCCATGATGGTCGTGCGGTCCGACAGCAGGGGGCGCAACAGGGCCTCGGTGCGGGTTGGATCGTCCCAGAATGCCCAGAAGGTCGGATCGTCGAACCCGGCCGCGTCGATCGCCTTGGATCCCCACAAGGGAAAAGCGGCGGTGATCGCCCAGGGCCGTCCAGCCAAGATCAGGGTCAGGAAATTCAGCCCGGCCAGGACGAAGGCGCCCATTGCCAGTGGCCGGAGGCCGATTGCCAGTGGCCGGAGGCCCATTGCCAGTGGCCGGGGGTGGAACCGGACACCGGTCGGCGCGCCGGTGTTCGATGCCGGGCGGGTCGACAAGGCCTGGATTTCCCCATGGCGGCCTCGCTCGACCCGTCCGGCCAGCAGCGCGAAAGCTCCCAGCACCGCCACGCTTCCCGCCAGGTTCGGCCAAATCCCCAGCCACGCGGGCAGGGACACCGGAGCCAGCGCCGGCCAGGACAGCCAGCGATCCCCATCCCAGGCCGCGATTGTCGCGCCGGCGACGAACGAGGCCAGGGTCAGCCACGACCGGGTCGCGCCGCCACCGGCCGCGAACAACGTGCCCGAGCCACAGCCGCCGCCCAACTGCATGCCGATGCCGAACAGGAACGCGCCCACCAGCAGCGCCATTCCGATCGGGAAGACGAACCCGCGGACCGGTTGGCCGAACACCGAGCCCGCATCCAATGCCGGCAGGAACAGGCAGGTCGCCACCGCGATCATCAGCAACTGGGCGCGCAGGCCGGCCGTCCGCCGCTGGGTCAGGGCCAGCCGGTAGGCGCCGGCAAAGCTGAAGGACGACTGCCACAAGGTTCCGCCCAACGCCGCTCCGATCAACCACAACCCGCCCGGCCGCCAGCCCTGACTGGCGGCCAGGAACGCCCCGACCGCGCCGATGGTCGCAACAAGGCTCAGCGCGGGGAGCGTGGGGCGGGTCATGCCCCGGTTCATGCCGTGGGATGCGTCCGGCCCGCAAGCGGGACGCACCCGGCGGTTGCGTCAGGCGAAGCGCACGAAGCCAAGATTGATCGAATCCATCCGCCGTCCGGCGCGGGTGAACACGCCGATCCCCTCGCGGGACCCGCCGTCATTGGTGTTGCCCTCGATCGTCACCAACCGGCCCTGCACGATGTCCGACACGAACCCGGTATGCCCGGTGCGCCCGCCGGTATCGAGGAAGAAGACCATCCCGGGCGTGACCCTGGACGAATCGCGGACGGCTTCGGCGGCGGTGACGACCTCCACCCCCGGCATGGTCTGCGCCGCTTCCCATGCGTTCCAGACGCTGGCGGTCTTTGGGGCGGGGTTGGTCACCCCGTGTCGATCGGCCGCCTGCCCGAAGCACCAATACACGAAGGCCATGCACCAGGGATTGCCGAGCAGGGCGGGGCTGACGCTGCGGAGGTAGAGGTCGACCATGGGGCCGCGGTTGGAACCGAGCGGGACCTCTCGTTCGCCGATCTGGTCGGCCGCGATTTCCAGCACCGTCCGTGGCAGCGACCCGGCCGGCATCGTGGCGGCTGGGGGGGCAACCGGGGGGGTGTGCACGCCGAACAACGCCCGCCAGGTCTTTGACCCGACCACCCCATCGGCGACCAGCGGCTCTCCCGCATCATCCTCCGACCGAGCCTGGAACAGTCTGACGGCGTGTTCGGTGTCGTCGCCGAACTCACCATCGACGGTCCCGACCTCTCGTATGCCGAGGTCCAGCAGACGTTGTTGCAGCAGGCTCACGTCCGGGCCGATCGACTGGTTGCGCAGGGTGTGGCCGGGATAGGGCGGCGGGGTGGGGAGCGCCGCGGCAACGCCCTCGGTCACATGCGGGGTGATCACGACATCGCCCGCGTCTTGCGGAACCGCGCGGACATCCAGGTTGACGCGCCCGGTGTCGACCAGGTGCTTCAGGATCGCCATCCCGCCGCATTGCTTGCTGACGGCGGTGTCGGACCATTTGCCATCCGCCACGTATTTGCCGGCGGAGTAGATGGTCGTGTAGCTCCAAAGATACGGGCTTTTCACGTGCGAATGGAACTTGCGGTAGCCGAACCCGTTGTAGCTTTCCAGGACGAAGGCGATCCCGGCGACGGTCCAATCCGTCCATTGTTCCAGGTGTTTCAGGGTCAGCGCGTCGATTGCGCTGGTCTCCCAGGTGAATGGAGGGCTTCCCGTCCTCGGATGCCCCGCCGGCACTTGCACGGTCCGCGCGGTCAGCGGATCGCCGTTGTGCAGGTGGCCGTTGAACCGACCGCTGGCTTCCATGTTATGGATGATGGCGACCACATGGGCCGGCACATTCGTGGCCGCCTCGATCGCCTGGTAGCGCGCCAGGTTCGCCGGAGTGAACATCCGGTTCGCGATGGAGGCGACTTCCCCGGCCCGTTCCGGTCGGATGCGGGCGGCGGCGAACAGATCCTCGTATTCGTCGCGCAGGGTATTGGTGAGTCCGGCTGGATTAGGCATGACTGATCCTCCCGTTGTCCCGCGACAATACCGGGGTCGTCAGCCCCGGAGTGTGACTGCTTTCACCTTATCGGCGTTGTGTCAGGCGACGGACGCATCGATCCGCGCGATCAGGTCGGCCGGCAGCGGACCGGCATCCGCGGCGGCCACGCATTCGGCCAGTTCCTGGCGGTTTTTCACGCCCAGAACCAGGGTGTCAATCGGCAGCGACAGGGCGTAGCGATGCGCCACGATCGCCGGATTTTCGCCGATTTCCGCACAGATGGCGCGGAATCCGGCGGCGCGGGCGTAATCCAGCACCTCTGGATGGTCATCGGGCAGCGCGCGGTCGATCGCCGCGGTCAGCGCGCCGGCCTGCACCGCGCGGATGCCCATCACGCCGACACCGTTGGCCCTCGCCGCGGCCATCACGTCCCGCGGTTTCGCGGGGCCGTCGAAGAATTTAAGCCCACCCGGACTGTCCAGCAGGTTGGCGATGCACTGCACCGCCGCCGGTTTCGGGTCCTGGCTCAGCAGCTCGATAATCGCATCCGGGTGGCCGATGCCGGTCAGGCCCCAGGCGCCGATGGTGCCTTCCTGGACCAGTTTCTGAAACACCGGGCGGACATGGTCGGTGAACAGCGACTGCGCGGTGAAACGCTCGGTGTCCGGGCGTTTCCACATCGCATGCCCGTCCGGCACGATGTTGGAGTGCAGGAAAAACACGTCGATCCGGTCGCGTTGCAGCAACCGGAGGCTGGCCTCGATCGACTGGCGCAGCACCCGTTCGACCCGGTCCGGCGGCTGGGTGCCCAGGTTGCACTTGGTGGTGACGCGCACCCCATCCGGCAGGCGGCCGCCGAAGGCTTCCCCCACCACGCGTTCGGCCTTGCCGTTGCCGTATCGAGGCGCGAGATCCAACAGAGTGATCCCCGCATCCACCGCGGCGCGCACCGTGGCGACGCATTCGTCGAAGGTGGTTTCGCCCCACAGCATCCCCAACCCGCCGCCGCCAAGGGTGAGGGTCGAGACCGGGGGAAGCGAGCCGAATTCGTGCTGGCGCATGGGTTGGGACCTCTTGGGGCGTTCGGCGTCGATATGCCTCAGGTCGGTGCGCGACAACAGGGGGTGGGGGGATGATGCGGCGGTGCGCTGCCGGTTTTGGCGCCGTGGCGTGGGTGTGCGGGGTCTGGCGGGCGCCGTATTCGCATGCGCGGTCATTTTGAGTGTGGGTGGGCGGTCATGACGGGTCGGGTCCGGACGGGATCGCGGGTTGAACAACGGGTTTTATCGTATTGATGGGATGTCGTTTGTTGAAATGGCCGGCAGTCGTTTAACGCGCGTATCGTTGATCGAGACGCCCCGCCGGTGGCGCCACGGCGGTGTGTTTGCCGATTTCTAGACCTAACAACGGGGCCCGTTGCACCGCCCCCCGCCCCAGGTTGCCCCGGCTCCCCGGCCCCCTGTAGTCTCGCCCCTCTACCAGCGGGAGGCACCGGGCATGGCGATCGACATCCAGGACATCGAATACCAACGCCCGGGCGGCACCCCGTTGCTCGCGCGCCTGTATCGTCCGGAGGGGACCGGCCCGTTCCCCGCGGTGTTGGAAGTGCATGGCGGCGCCTGGACCGGCGGCGACCGGCTGAACAATGTCTCGATCGCCGAGGACCTGGCCAGGAACGGTGTCCTCGTCATGTCGATCGACTTCCGCATGCCGCCCGTGGCCGGCTATCCGGACACCGTGGCCGACGTCAATCTGGGCATCCGTTGGCTGAAGGCCCACGCCGCGGCCTACAACAGCAAGCCCGAACTGGTCGGCGCGCTCGGCACATCCTCGGGCGGGCATCTGCTGTTGCTCAACCTGCTGCGGCCCGCCGATCCGCGCTACACCGCGCACGCACTGCCCGGGTCGGGCCCCGGGGCGGGCCCCGGGGCGGGCATGGACGCCTCCCTGGCGTTCGGCATCGTCTGCTGGCCGGTGGCCGACCCGTTGACCCGCTATCGGGTGATGAAGGATCGCGGCAACGACCGCCTGGTGCAGGCGCATAACCTGTTCTGGCCGTCGGAGGCGGCGATGGAGGAAGGCAGCCCGCAGCACATCCTCGACCGCAAGGAAGCCGTCGCGAAGCCGCCGATGCTGATCATGCAGGGCACCGCCGACAACAATCTGACCGACGAAATGGCGTCGAAGTTCGCCGACTCCTACCGCGCCCTGGGCGGGTCGATCGAACTGGAGATATTCCCGGGCCAGCCGCACGCCTTCATCCCCAACGCGCCGACCGCACCCGATTCCGTCCGAGCGCTGGCGCTGATCAACGGTTTCATCCGCAAGCATGTCGGCTAGGCGAGCCGATGCCAGCCCAACCTCTCGCGGCCGACCGGTTCGCCGACCATGTTCTGGGCACGACATACCAGGACCTGTCATCCGACGCGGTGGCCCAGGCCAAGACGTTCATCCTCGATACAATCGGCGTTGGCATCGCCGGGTCCACCGCGTTCGGCGCCGACGCATTGCTGCGAACCGCCAACGGCTGGGGCAACGGGGAACAGGCGGCAATCTGGGGCCGACGGGCGCGCGTGCCGGCGTCCGTGGCCGCGATGGTCAACGGGTTTCAGGTCCATTGCCAGGAATACGACTGCCTGAGTGAGGAAGCGGTGCTGCACCCGCTGGCCACCTTGCTGCCGGCCGCGCTGGCGCTGGCGGACTCCGAAGGCGGGGTTTCCGGCCGCGACCTGATCACCGCGGTCGCGGTCGGCACCGACGTATCGATCGGCCTTGGTGTGGCCTGCAAGAACGGGTTGCGCTTCTTCCGCCCGGCCACCGCCGGCGGGTTCGGTGCGGTCGCCGCGGCCGGGCGGCTGATGGACCTCGATCACGCGCAACTGGTCGCGGCATTCGGCCTGCAATACGCGCAGGCCAGCGGCACCATGCAATCGCATGTGGAGGGCAGTATCGCGCTGCCGTTGCAGGTCGGCTTCAACGCCCGCGCCGCGTTGCAGGCGGTGGATCTGGTCCGCGCCGGCCTGGACGGGCCGAAAGACGTGTTCGAGGGACCGTTCGGCTATCTGCGCCTGTTCGAGGGCGAATGGGACCTCGCCCCGGTCCTGGCGTCGCTGGGTCGGACCTGGCGGATCGCCGAACTCAGCCACAAACCCTATCCCAGCGGGCGGGCCACGCATGGCGGGGTGGAGGGTCTGCTGTCGCTGATGGCGGAACACCGCGTCACCGCCGAGGACGTCGCGCATGTGCGGGTGATCGGTCCGCCCTTGATCCGTGCCCTGTGCGGCCGCCCGCCGCGTCCGGATCCGACGCCGAACTACGCGCGCCTGTGTATGCCGTTCGTGGGGGCCAAGGTGCTGCGGCACGGGCTGATCGACCTGTCCCATTATCGCGGGACGGACCTGACCGACCCCGACACGTATGCCCTGGCGCAAAAGATCGTGATGGAGCCGGACGGCACCACCGATCCCAACGCCCTGGCGCCGCAGCGCGTGGTGGTGCGGCTGACCAGCGGTCAGGCGTTCGAGTGGCGCTGCGACGTCATGCTGGCGCACCCGACGCGGCGGCTGTCGCGCGACCAGCATCTGACCAAATTCCGCCGCTGCTGGGGCTTTGCGCAAGAGCCTCTGACCGACGCCGCGTGCGAGGCGCTGATTGCCATGGTCGATTGTCTGGACACGCTGGCCGATGTCCGGGAGATCACCCGCCTGATCGTGCCGGCGGGCTGATCTTCGGCGGTTCCGCGCATATCCGGTCGGGTCCTTGTCGACCGCCGCGAAAGCCGCCATCTCGGTGGGGCCTTCGGTTCGGTCGTCCCGCGCCCATGTCCGCCAATCCGGGCAATTTTTCGGGGAGTGTCCCATGCTTGCCAGCTTTCCCTTCGATAACAGCTATGCCCGTCTCCCGGATCGCTTCTATGCGCGCCTGGCGCCGACCCGGGTGGCCGAACCGCGGCTGATCCGGGTGAACACGGCACTGGCGGACGCGCTGGGGCTGGACCCGGCGGCACTGTCCAGCCCTGACGGAGTCGCGGTGCTCGCCGGAAATCAGGTGCCGGACGGCGCCGCGTCCATCGCGCTTGCCTATGCCGGACACCAGTTCGGCAATTTCGTGCCGCAACTCGGCGACGGGCGCGCCTTGCTGCTGGGGGAGGTCGTGGGACGGGACGGGGTGCGGCGGGACATCCAACTGAAAGGCTCCGGCCCGACCCCGTTTTCCCGCAACGGCGACGGCCGCGCGGCGCTGGGACCGGTGTTGCGCGAATATCTGGTCAGTGAGGCGATGGCGGCCCTCGGCGTGCCGACCACCCGCGCGCTGGCGGCGGTGACGACCGGGCAACTGGTGTACCGGGAACAGAAACTGCCGGGCGCGGTGCTCACACGCGTGGCGTCCAGCCATCTGCGGGTCGGCACGTTCCAGTATTTTGCCGCGCGCGAGGATATCGATGCGCTTCGCCAACTGTCCGATTATGCCATCGCGCGCCATTACCCCGACGCCGCCAACGCCGACAATCCCTACGCCGCACTGCTGGCGGGCGTGGTGGGACGACAGGCGGATCTGGTGGCGAAGTGGCTGCTGATCGGCTTCATCCATGGGGTGATGAACACCGACAACAGCGCGATTTCCGGCGAGACCATCGACTTCGGTCCCTGCGCCTTCATGGATGCCTACAATCCGGGAACTGTGTTCAGTTCCATCGATCATGCCGGTCGTTACGCCTATGGCAATCAGCCAAGCATTGCGCACTGGAACATGGCGCGTCTGGCGGAAACCCTGCTGCCGCTGCTCGCGGCCGATGAGGAAGCCGCCATGACCTCGGCAAGGGCGGTGATCGGGGGGTTCGCCCCGCGCTTCCAGGCTGCCTATCTGGGCGGGCTTTCCCGCAAGATCGGGCTATCCGGGGCGGATGATGGCGATCCGGACCTGGTCCAGGGCCTGTTGAAGGCGATGGCGGAGAATGGCGCCGATTTCACGTTGACCTTCCGTCGCCTGGCCGATGCCGCCGTCAGTCCGGACGCCGACGGGGCGGTCCGCGCCCTGTTCGCCAACCCAGGCGCCTATGACGACTGGTCGAAGCAATGGCGCGAACGTCTGCGTAACGACCCGATCGCCCCGGACGCACGCCGAACGGCGATGAATGAAGTCAATCCCATCTACATCCCGCGTAACCATCTGGTGGAGGAAGCCCTGGCGGCGGCCGTCGAACACAACGATTTCACGCCGTTCGAGTGGCTGTCGGAAGTGCTGTCCCGCCCCTTCGAGGAACGCCCCGGGTTCGAGCGCTACAGCCTGCCGGCACAGGCCGACCAGCGTGTCTATCAGACCTTCTGCGGCACCTGAGCGCTGTCCATCGGGTCTGGCGCCTGGGGGCGTTGTGCGGCTGGGGGGGGGTGGGAAAGGCGGGGCTTCCGCCCCGGACCCCGACCAGGGCTTTGCCCTGGACCCACCAAAGGCGCGGCCTTTGGAATGCGATTCTTTTGGTGCGTTTGAGGATACGGCCCTACACAGAC
>CAMBXJ010000117.1 GCA_945871455.1 Asaia bogorensis | reverse complement strand
ATCATGCGCGGCTGGATGGCACAGGAAAATGTCTGATCTCGTCCGATATGATGGCCTTAACCTGAAGGGCGCGCAGAAGGCGGCGGTGCTGATGCTCGCCTTGGGGGAAGAGCATTGCTCCCGCCTGTTCGCCATGATGCATGAGGATGAGATCAAGGACATCTCCTCCGCCATGGCGCAGTTGGGCGCCATTCGTTCGGACATCGTGGAACGGGTCTGTGCCGAATTCATGGACACCATGGGCACGTCGGGCAATCTGGTCGGCAGCTTCGAAAGCACCGAACACCTGCTGATGAAGGCGCTGCCTCGCGATCGGGTGACCCAGATCATGGAGGAAATCCGCGGTCCGGCCGGGCGCACCATGTGGGACAAGCTGGGCAATGTCAGCGAGGGCGTGCTCGCGAACTACCTGAAGAACGAATACCCGCAAACCGTGGCGGTGGTGCTGTCCAAGGTGAAGCCCGACCATGCCGCGCGGGTGCTGTCGTTGCTGCCGGACAGCTTCGCCATGGAAGTCGTCATGCGGATGCTGCGCATGGAAACGGTGCAGAAGGACGTGCTGGACGGTGTCGAACGCACGTTGCGGTCGGAGTTCATGTCGAACCTGGCGCGCAGCACGCGGCGCGATGCGCACGAACTGATGGCGGAAATCTTCAACAACCTGGACCGCCAGGCGGAAACCCGTTTCCTGACCGGGCTGGAGGAACGCAACCGGGAAGCGGCCGAACGCATCAAGTCGCTGATGTTCACGTTCGACGACCTGCAACGCCTGTCCGGTCAGGCGATCCAGACGCTATTGCGCGCGATCGAAAAAGACAAGCTGCCGGTCGCCCTGAAAGGCGCCTCCGACAAGATCAAGGAGCTGTTCCTTACCAACCTGTCCGAACGCGCCGCCAAGATGCTGCGCGAGGACATGGAATCCCTCGGCCCCGTAAAGCTCCGCGACGTGGACGAGGCGCAGGCCGGCATCGTGATGCTGGCGAAGGAACTCGCCGCGCAGGGTCAGATCGAAATCAGCACCGGCAAGGACGAGGAGGTGATCCAATGATGTGCCGCGATGTTGGGCTGATTGTCGGGGCGTGGGGCGGCCGCCATTCTCCCCCTCCCCTTGTGGGCTTGGGCCGCGAAGCGGACCAAGGTTGGGGGGAGGGGTTAGAGGCAGGATCCGTCCGCAGTCCCCCCTCCCCCCGCCCCCTCCCGCAAGGGGAGGGGGAGAATAATGCCCGGCCACCGACCTGCCGAAACACCGCCCTCCTCGGACCCCACCCATGAGCACCGCCTTCCGCGCCATGCCGCCCGGCGGGGTCCTGTTCGAGGAAGACTTCGATCTGCCGCCCGCCCCGGCCGCCCCCCCCGAACCGGAAATCATCGAGCCCGTCTACTCCGCCGCCGACCTGCAAGAGGCTCGGACCGAGGCATGGCGGGAAGGCCGCGACGCCGCCATGGCCGAGGCCGAAACCACCGCCCGGACCGAGGCCCGCCAGACCCTGACACGGATCGCCGAACGCCTCGATGCGACACAGGCCGAAGCCGCCGACCTCGTGGAACGCTCGGCCGAGTCCGTCGCCCGTCTGCTGATGGATGGGTTCGCCGCCGCCTTCCCCGCTTTATCCCGCCAGCATGGTGCGGCCGAACTTCGCGCCATCATCCGCACAATCCTGCCCGCCCTGCACCAGGAACTGGCGGTCACGGTCCGGGTCGATGGCAACGCCGCACAGGCCGTGCGCGACGAAATCGAGCGGCTGGACCCCGACCTGCTGCCGAAAATCGAGGTCCAGGCCAGCAACGCGGTGCTGGCGGGCGATATCCGTATCGCCTGGCGCAACGGGGCCGCCATCCGCGACACCACCACCCTATGGGAGGAGATCACCGCAATCCTGAGCCCAGCCGGCCTTATGTCCCCCGGTTTGGCGTCCCTCGGCTCGGCATCATCGCGTCCCGCAACCAAGGAAATAGAACATGTCGACTGACCTGGAACTCACCGAACTGACCGAACCCGGTGAGCCGACCGGTCCGCGATCGGCCCGCGAACTGGAGGCGGTCTACGACATACCCGTCACCGTCAGCGCCGTTCTCGGCAAAACCACGATGCAGGTCAGCCAGTTGCTGAAGCTCGGTCGTGGCGCGGTGGTCGAGCTGGACCGCAAACTGGGGGAGGCGATCGACATCTACGTCAACAACCGCCTGGTCGCGCGCGGCGAGGTGGTCATGGTCGACGAAACCCGTCTGGGCGTGACGATGACGGAAATCGTCAAGGCCGATCGTGCCCAGTCGTGAACATCGGCCAATCGTGAAGATCATGAGGGTCTCGCCATGCGGGTGTTGATCATCGGCTCGCTGAGCGGCGATCTGGGCCAGGCGGCCCGGATCGCCATGCTACGCGGCGCCAAGCTGGAGCAGGCCGACACGCTCGACAGCGCGATGCAGCGGCTGCGGTCGGATGCCAAGATCGACCTGGTGCTGTGCGACCTGGTGCATGACGTGGGCGCCGTCGTGCGCGCCTTGGCCAATGAGCGTATCGCCGTGCCCGTGGTCGCCTGCGGCACCGGCGACGATCCGGAAGCGGCGGTGCAGGCCATCCGCGACGGTGCGCGCGAGTTTCTGCCGCTACCGCCTGACCCCGACCTGATCGCCGCCATCCTGGAAGCGGCGTCCGGCGAAACCCACGCTTTGGTGGTACGCGATCCGATCATGGCCGCGACCGTGCATCGCGCCGAACAGGTCGCGAAATCCGAGGCGTCCGTGCTGATCCGGGGCGAATCCGGCACCGGCAAGGAAATCCTCGCGCATCACATCCATCGCAAGTCCCGGCGCGCGGGCGGGCCGTTCGTTGCGCTGAACTGCGCCGCCATTCCGGAAAACCTGCTTGAATCCGAACTGTTCGGCCACGAGAAGGGCGCCTTCTCCGGCGCCATCGCGCGTCGAGCGGGAAAGTTCGAAGCGGCGCATCGGGGTACGTTGCTGCTGGACGAGATCAGCGAGATGGATATCCGCCTGCAAGCCAAGCTGCTGCGCGCGGTGCAGGAACGGGAAATCGACCGTCTCGGCGGGTCGGCGCCGGTCAAGGTCGATGTCCGCATCCTGGCCACCACCAACCGCGACATGGAAGTCGAGATAGAGCGCGGCACGTTCCGCGAGGACCTGTATTTCCGCCTGAACGTGGTGTCTCTGCGCATCCCGTCACTGCGGGAGCGACCGGGCGACATTGCGGCGCTGGGGGATTATTTCGCCCGAAAATATGCCGATGTGAACGGGCTGCCCTATCGCACGTTGTCCTCGGCCGCGCTGCTGCGGCTGACCTCGCATGGCTGGCGCGGGAATGTGCGAGAACTGGAAAACACCATCCACCGCGCGGTTCTGCTGGCCGAGGGGCCGGAGATCGGCCTGGATGCCATCGAGCTCGGGCCGCAAGGGGCCTCCCAGGGGGGGGCAAGGCCACTGACGAACGGCGATGGTACGGCGACGGGCGGCATTGCCAGCCTGGTCGGGCGGCGGATGGAGGAGGTGGAGCGCGACCTGATCCTGGAAACCCTGGGGCATACCCTGGGCAACCGGACCCATGCGGCGACGATCCTGGGTATCTCGATCCGGGCGTTGCGGAACAAATTGCGTGATTACGCCGCGCAGGGGTCCGCGGTGACGCCGCCGTCCGGCATGGCGGCCTGATCGGTCATGGCGGGATCCTCCGACATCGCGAGCGCTTTGTCGCCGATGTTGTCGCCGCTGCGCAAATACATGCCGGGCAGCGATATCGGCCTGGCCCTGGGCGTGGTGATCCTGCTGTCGGTGCTGGTGATCCCGTTGCCGACGGTTTTGTTGGATCTGGGCCTGGCGCTGTCGGTGACCAGTTCCGTGCTGGTGCTGATGGTGGCTTTGTTCCTGAACCGGCCGCTGGATTTCACCAGCTTTCCGACTCTGCTGCTGCTGACCACGTTGTTGCGGCTGTCGCTGAACGTCGCCACCACGCGGCTGATCCTGTCGCATGGGCACGAAGGCCCGGCCGCCGCCGGCCATGTCGTCGCGGCGTTCGGCGGCTTCCTGATGGGCGGCGACGTCGTCATCGGCGTAATCCTTTTCTCTATCCTGCTGGTGGTGAACTTCATGGTCATCACCAAGGGTTCCGGCCGCATCGCCGAAGTGGCGGCCCGGTTCAGCCTGGATGCGATGCCAGGCAAGCAGATGGCGATCGATTCCGACCTTTCGTCCGGTCTGATCGACGAAAAGACCGCCCGCAAGCGGCGGCGGGAGCTGGAGGAGGAAAGCGGCTTCTACGGCGCCATGGACGGTGCCGCGAAGTTTGTGCGCGGCGATGCCATTGCCGGGCTGATCATCACCGTGATCAACATCGTCGGTGGTCTGGCCATCGGATTGATGCGCCATGGCATGCCGTTCGCCGACGCGGCCTCCACCTTCACCACGCTGACCGTCGGCGATGGTCTGGTCTCCCAGATCCCCGCGTTGCTGGTTTCCACCGCCGCCGGCATCGTCGTCACCAAGGGTGGCGTCGAGGGCACGGCGGATGTCGCGCTGGTCCGCCAGCTCAGCAGCAGTCCGAAGCCGCTGGCCATGGCGGCCGGTGCGGCGACGGTGTTGGCGCTGATGCCCGGGCTGCCGGCGCTACCGTTCCTGGCGCTGGCCGGCCTGGCCGGCGGTGGCGCCTGGCTGCGGCACAAATCCCCGCACGAGCCGGAAGATGCCTTGCCGCCGCCCGCGCCGGTGGGCGAGCCGCCGATCTCCGACACCTTGCGCATCGACCTGATCCGCCTGGAACTCGGCTACGGGCTGCTGAGCCTGGCGGGCGGCGACGCACCGCGGTTGACCGAGCAGATCAAGGGGTTGCGGCGGTCCATCGCGGCCGAGATGGGGTTCGTGCTGCCGCCGGTCCGGATCCAGGACAACATGGAACTCGACGCCGACAGTTATGTGATCCGGGTCAAGGAAATCGACGCCGGCAAGGGGGAACTGCGCCCCACCATGCTGCTGGCGATGGACCCGACCGGTGGGGTGCCAACCTTGCCCGGGGAACAGACGCGCGAGCCCGCATTCGGCCTGCCCGCCTTGTGGATCGCGGCCACCGCGAAGGAGGAAGCCATGTTCCTCGGCTGCACCGTCGTGGATCCGCCGAGCGTGCTTACGACGCATCTGACGGAGGTGGTCAGACAGAATGTCGCGGAGTTGCTGTCGTATGTGGAGACGCAGAAGCTGCTGGATGAGTTGCCTCGGGACCAACAGAGGCTGGTGTCCGACCTGATTCCGTCGCAGATCACTGTGGGTGGGGTGCAGCGGGTGCTGCAATCCTTGCTGGCCGAACGGGTGTCGATCCGCGATCTGCCGACGATCCTGGAGGGGATTCAGGAGGCTTGCGGCGGCCCCAACCGGTCCATTCCCGCTCTGGTCGGGCATGTGCGGGCGCGTCTGGCGCGCCAGATCAGCGATTCGCATAACGGCCCGGGCGGGTATGTGCCGCTGATTACCCTGTCGTCGGAATGGGAAGCGGCCTTCGCGGAATCCCTGGTCGGGCCGGCGGAGGACCGGCAACTGGCCATGGCCCCCAGCCAGTTGCAGGATTTCATGCTGAAGCTGCGGGCCAGTTTCGATGCGGCGGCGAATAACGGGGAATCTCCGGTACTGCTGACGAGCAGCGGCATCCGCTTCCATGTCCGTGCGATTGTCGAGCGGATCCGCCCCAACACCGCCGTTCTGGCGCAGACCGAGATTTTTCCGCGTGCGCGCATTCGCACGATCGGCACGATCTGATGGACCCGTTGCGTGACCGACATCGGAGGTTTCGGACCGCTTCGCGCGACCTGGTGGTCACATGCACCTGAAGCTGTTCCGCGCCGCCACGACGGCCGAGGCGATGGCGCGGGTCCGCGCCGAACTTGGGGTTGATGCGCTGATCCTTGGGTCCCGCCGGGTCGGTGATGGGGTGGAGCTGACGGCGGCGTTGGACCCGCACGATGAGCCGCCACCGCCGCTGGCTCCGGTCGAGCGGGCGGCACCGGTCGCCGGTTGGACGCCGGGGGGTGCTGGTGCGCGGGGTTTGGGCGGTTCCGGGTCGGGTGCCACGGCGGGATATGCTCCGTCGCCGCTGCCGGCATGGTCTCCGGGAGCCGCGGTGCGGCAGTCCCAGGCAGGGCTTGCATCGCCCGCGTCGGCTGCTGCATTTGCAGATCGCGGCCCGGAACCTGCGCCACGAAGTGTGCATGCCGCAACCTCGGAGCCGCCGTCCGCACCGCCGGACCCAGTACGCCGTTCGATGCTGCACTACCATGGCGTGCCCGCGGCTTTACATCCCGCCCTCGACGTCGGTCCTTTGGATGCCGCGCTCGGTCGCACGCTGGCATTCGCCGATCTGCCGCTGGAACGGGGCGGGCGTCCGCTGTTGCTGACTGGCCCGCCGGGTGCCGGCAAGACGCTGACCGCGGCCCGCTTGGCGACGCGCCTTGTGATGGCTGGGATCACGCCGATGGTGATGACCGCGGATGGCAAACGGGCCGGCGCGACCGAGCAACTGGCCGCCTTCACCCGGTTGCTGGGCGTGACCCTGGTGGTCGCCAATCATCCGGTGACCCTGGGGCGGGCGCTGGCGCGTCGAGAGGACGGGGCGCCCGTGCTGATCGACGCGGCCGGGATCGACCCGTTCGACCCTGCCCAGACCGACGAATTACGGGCGCTGACCGCTTCGGTCGATGCGATTGTCGCCCTTGTGCTGCCCGCCGGTCTCGATCCCGCCGAGGCCGCCGATCTCGCGGTCGCCTTCGCCGCGGCCGGAGCCAGCCGCCTGATCGTGACCCGCCTGGACCTGACCCGCCGTCTGGGTGGCCTGCTGACCGCCGCCGCCGCCGCTCGTTTGCCGCTGACCGAGGCCGGGACCGGCCCCGGCGCGGCGGATGGGTTGGAGCGTCTGACACCTGCTTCCCTTGCCGCCCGAATGATGCAGACCGGAAAACCCCGCCATGAACGTCATGCCGCCTAAGCCCCGCCTGATCGCAATCGCCTCCGGCAAAGGGGGCGTGGGCAAGACCTGGTTCGCCATCACGCTGGCGCATGCGCTGACCCGTCTGGGGCTGCGGGTGCTGTTGTTCGACGGCGACCTTGGGCTTGCCAATGTCGATGTTCAGTTGGGGATGATGCCGCGCCATGACCTGGGCTCGGTCATCTCCGGGCGGGTCAGCCTGGCCGAGGCGGTGACCCGGCACGAGGAAGCCGGGTTCGACGTGCTTGCCGGCCAGTCCGGCTCGGGCGCGTTGTCCGCGCTGGACCCCGCGCATCTGGACCGGACCTTGCCGCGCTTGCGCACAGAGGCGGACATGTATGACGTGGTCCTGCTGGATTTGGGGGCGGGGGTCGAACGCGGGGTGCGCCGGATGGCGGCGTTCGCCGACACGCTGATCGTGCTGGCGACCGAGGAGCCGACCAGCCTGACCGACGCCTACGCGGTGTTGAAACTGTATGCGACCGACCGGGTGGGCGGCGATGCGCGGGTCCTGGTCAACCAGGCAAGCAATCGTGGCGCGGGGGAACGCACGTTCACCACGTTGCGACGCGCATGCGGGACGTTCCTCCGCGCCGAACCGACGTTGGCGGGGATCGTGCGGCGGGATGATCGGGTCAGGGACGCGATCCGCCGGCAGACCTTGCTGCTGACCCGGCATCCGTCGTGCGCGGCCGCGGTGGATGTGGAAGCGGTGGCGGGGACGCTGGTGGAGACGTGGGCACGGGAACGAGAGGCGGTTGGTTGAGAGCGACGCCCGCCCTGTCCGGGGACCATCATCCCGCCCCATGGGCGGTGACATTGAATCACCCGATCAGGACGCGGATGCCCCCACCCCCTTGACCCACCCGCGAAACCCTCGCAAAGCCCCATCCAACTGGCCAACACCACGCAAGCCAGACATGGCCCCAGGGGAGGGAGCCGTCCGTCGCGTCCCCGACGCCTTCGTTCCCAGGCCCCGATCCCATGAGCACGCAAACGCGCGTCCCGACCTCCATCCCACGCTGGCTTCCCGGCCTGCTGGGGTTTTTCATCGCCGCCGGCCCCGCGGCGACCGACATGTATCTGCCCGCGTTTCCCGCGGTGGAGGCAACGTTCGGCACCGCGTCCGGCACCGCCCAGCTGACCCTCGCCGCCTGGTTCGCCGGTCTCGGCATCGGGCAGATCACCCAGGGCACCTTGTCCGACCGGTTCGGCCGTCGTCGGCCGCTGATCGTTGGCACCGCTGTGTTCGCGCTGGCCACCATGGGCTGTGCGCTGGCGCCATCGCTCACCTGGCTCGCCATTTTCCGAGCATTGTCAGCCGTCGGGGCCTCTGCCGGCATGGTGATCGCACGAGCGATGGTGCGCGACCTCGCGGATGGGCAGGCGGCCGCGGTCATGATGTCGCGCCTGATGCTGGTGATGGGGGTTGCGCCGATCCTCGCCCCCACCATCGGCGGCGCCATCCTGATCTTCGGACATTGGCGGGCGATCTTCTGGGTGCTGGCGCTCTATGGTGCCATCTGCTGCCTGCTGGCCTGGAAAGTGCTGCCGGAAACCTTGCCGCCCGAACGGCGCATCCGCCTGGGCCTGGCCCAGCAACTCAGTCGCTACGGATCGATCCTGCGGGAGAAGACCTTTCTGACGCATGCGATCATGGGCGCCTCCGGGACGTTCTGCATGTTCGCCTATCTGGCGGGATCGGCGCCGGTGTTCATCCAGGGCTACGACATGTCGCCGTCCGGGTTCGCGCTGATCTTCGGACTGTGCTCCTGCGGCCTGATCGCCGGGTCACAGATCAACGCCCGCCTGCTGCCGCGCTTCGGCCTGTCCTTCATGCTGACCCTGATTTCGCGCGTGTCCCTCGCCGCCACCACCACCCTGGCGATCCTGGCCTTCAGCGGCGTGCACAGCCTGCCGCTGATCGTCGCCCCCATCTTTGTCGCCCTGAGTTGCCAGGGATTCAGCAACGGCAACACCTCGGTGGGCGCCCTGGCGCGGCACGCCCAGCACGCCGGCAGTGCCTCCGCCCTGATGGGCCTGGGACAATTCTCGCTCGGTGCGTCCAGCGGCCTGCTGGTCGGGTTGCTGACCGACGGCACCCCACGCGGCATGGCGTTGCTGATGCTGTGCGGTTCCCTCGGCGGGGTGATTGCGAATTCGTGGCGGTCGCGTTCATAGTGGCGTTTCGTTGGAATCGAGGTTGCGAGGGATGACTCTGGTTATCGGCATACCGGCCTGTGCGTCCGAGAAGAATGAGCGGCCGGTCCACGTGACCCCGTCCCGCTACGCCGACGCCGTGATCGGCGGGATCGAGGGCCTGCCCATCATGATCCCCCCCATGGGCCAGCCCCAGCTCGGCCTTTTGGACCGAATCGACGGGCTGCTGGTGCCGGGCAGTCCCAGCAACGTGCATCCCAGCCACTACGACGGCGGCGACAGCGAAACGCCCGACCGCCACGACCATGACCGCGACTCCACCACCCTGCCGCTGATCCGCGCCGCGATCGAGCGTGGCATTCCGGTGCTGGCCATCTGCCGCGGCATTCAGGAACTGAACGTCGCCCTCGGCGGCAGCCTGATCCAGCGGGTGCACGAACTGCCTGGCCGGCTGGACCATCGCGGCGGCCAGGGCACCTTGGACGAGCGATACGGCCCGAAACACATCATCTCCGCGACCGGACGGCTGGCCCGCATCGTCGGTGCGACCGAGATCATGGTGAATTCCCTGCACGGCCAGGCGATCGATCGCCCCGGCGAAGGGTTGGTCGTGGAGGCCCACGCCCCCGATGGCACGATCGAGGCCGTCTCGCTCCCCAACGCGCTCGGCTTTGTGCTGGGTTTGCAATGGCATCCGGAATGGCGCTGGGCGGAGCT
>CAMBXJ010000116.1 GCA_945871455.1 Asaia bogorensis | reverse complement strand
GATACAAGGTCCGCCGAAGCCGCTTTCTGCAATCCCCCATTGGCAATGCCCCAGCGGCAACGCCCCAACAGATATAGAGTACCGACAATGAACAAGACCGACGTGGAGCGGGTCCAGAGCTACCTGCGCCGTTTGCTGGGCACCGCCCGGATTAACATCATCGCCCCGGCCAAGGCCGGTTTGTCCGTGGAAGTGGCCATCGATGAAGAGGTGATAGGCACGATCCACAAGGACACCGATGAGGGCGAGACGTCCTATTCCGTCCATCTGACGATCCTGGAGGAAGACCTGCCGCCGCTTCCGAAAGCCGCCCCGGCGGCGCGCGGCAAAGCTCCGCGCTGACCCCAACCGACCGCTGACCGACCGGACGGGGTGCGATTTGCGGCCACGACCCAAGGCGAGAGTGCCGAGGGACGCTGGCCCGCTCCGGACGTTGCACCAGCCGCCCTCGCCATCGACCGCCAGGCGTCCCCACACCGTCATTGGCTGGCCCGACCCGGCCCCCGCGCTTCAACGGCAGGGGGTTGGGGGGAGGCGGTGCATCGGTCGATGGTTTCGTCGGTTGATACTACGGACGCCCCCAGCCTCGCCGCAGCCGATACAGAATAAGGACCGGCACGATCGGCAGGGTCGAAACCAGCGACAAGGCGGCCCAATACCCCCCCAGGGACAGCGATCCGCTGGCCACGAACCCGGCGGACAGCACGCCAGCCACGAACATGCAATCCCACAGCGGCGCGGCAAAGCTGAAAAACACCGCCTGCCCCGCCGCCGGGACCCGTTGCTGGAATGCGGTGAACCAGGTGGCGGTGGAGATGATTTCCGGGATGCTCGCCAGGGCCAGCAAGACCATGGCCTGCTCGCTGGTTTCCGCCAGCAGCAACGCCAGGTGCAATGCCCCCTCCAACAGGCCGCTCAGCAATGTCAGCACATAGGCGGGCGCCCAGCGCAGCATCGTGCGGCTGAACAGGCCGGACAGCAGGGCGCCGACCAGAGCGCCTGCCCCTTGCGCCGCCAGCAATCCGGTCCAGGCAGTGTCGGACGCGCCATACCAGTCCCGATTGGCCCAGAACAGGAACGGCCGCAGACCACCGAGCATGACCATGTAGGAAATCGCGCAGATCAGCAGGCCGACCAGCGCGGGGTCGGCGCGCAGCATACGGACGAACTCGACCGGCGCCGCCGCCATGTGGCGCATGCGGAAGCCGCCGACCGGCCCGGGGTCTCGGGTGACCTGAAGGCGCGCGATGGTGAAGGCGGCGAGCAGGGTCGCGGCGGCAAACAACAGGAAGCCGGGGACGAAACCGGCCAGAACGGCCAGCCCCCCGATGATCGGCCCGACAATCTTGGCCAGTCGGTCGGCGACCGAGCACAGGGTGTTGCTCGCCATTTCCAGGCCGGGTGGGGTGACGGGGCCGCGGAGCGCCAGGACCCCGGGGGTGACGAAGACGTCCAGTGCCCCGATGGTCAGGATCGCGGCCTGCAACAGCAGGAAATCGCCGCACCAGGGCAGCAGGGCGGTCAGCCCCGCCATCCCGACCAGGGCCGAACTGGATACGCGTGCGGCCCCGAAGGCTCCCAGCAGTCCACCGGCGAGGGGTGCCAGCACGATTTTCGGCAGCACGCGCAGGCCCAGGCTGAGCACCAGCTCGACGCCAATCCCGAACCGGTCCGCCACCAGGATGGGCAGCGCGGCGATCACGCACCAACTGCCCAGGTTCTGCGCGACCAAAGCGAGCCAGAACGCGCGGAACCGGGGCGTGGTCAGCAGGGCTTTCCACTCGGACATGGCGTGGGGTCAGGCCACGGGCGAGCGGAACGGCCGCAATTGGCCGGCCGAACCGCCAGCCGCATGAAAGGAGGCGGCGTTTGAAAGCCGATGGCGAAGCATGAGGGGCGTCCAAGATGGGATGGACGGAGGATAGAGGTTAGTGTGCGGGCTGTCTTGGAATGACCGACGGAATATCGGTCTCGGAAAAGTCATTGCCCTTGAACAGCAGAGGCAGATTCCGCGTCTTTGCCAACGCATAGGCGAAGATGTCGCCGAAATTCAATGCCGCCGGGATCGCGGGTCTGTCGATCGGGAGGATCGCGGGTCTGTCGATCGGAAGGATCGCGGGTCTGTCGATCGGAACGATCGCGGGCCTTTCTACCGCGATCATCGGGGCAGGCCGAGTTCGTCCCACTCCAGAGGGTCGTGTCCCCGCGGGAGGTCCGGAATACGGTCGAATTGCGCCAACATGGCGTCCAACCGCGCCCGTCCGGCGTCCATGTCATCCTCCGTCTTGCCAGCGAGCATGGCGTCGATTGCCATTTCGACGGCCGCGGTCTTGCTGAGGCCCGAAAGGGCGGCGAAGCGTTCGATCTTGCCGACGACGATGGCATTGGCGATCTGGATAGCCATGGGGTGGTCCAACGGTGATAGGTTGACGATGATTACACAGCAGGATGGCAGCATTTCAACCAGCAGCTTCCGGCCAACCCCGTATGGCCCTTCTCCGCTCGGCCCTTTACGCTGCCACCAAAGCACATAGGACGCCGCGCCATGACCAACCGGACTCATCTGCTGCTCTGGACCGACACCCCCACCGCCTATATCGAGGCCATCACCGCCGCCGGCCTGGATGCCCGCGTCGCGATCGACACCCTGGGGCGGCGGGAGAAACCATCGGCGGAACAATTGGGGACCACCGAGGCGATGCTGTCCGCCGGGGCATCCCCCGGGCTGCTGCCGAGCATGCCGAAATTGCGGTGGGCGCAGGCGTTGACGGCGGGGGTGGAGGGGTGGCTGGCGCTGCCCGACCTGCCGCCCGGTCTGACCCTGACCTGCGCGCGCGGCACCCATCGGGAGTCGATGCCGGAGAATATCCTCGGCGCGATCTTCTACGCGGCCAAGCCCTACGCCGCCGCTGTGGCCGACCAGCCGGCGCATAAATGGACCCACCGGGTCGCTCAGCCGCTGAACGGCAAGACCCTCGGGATTCTAGGACTTGGCGCGGTGGGTCAGGAACTGGCGCGTCTGGCCACGGCGCTGGGTATGCGGGTGATCGGCACAAAGCGGCGGGTGGAACCGATGCCCGATCTGGCGCCCGGGTTGGCGGAGGTGTTTGCGTCGGATCGCACGGACGAGGTGCTGGCGCAGTCCGATTTCGTGGTGCTTTTGCTGCCCTCGACACCCGCCACGGACAACATGTTCAACGCCGACCGCCTGGCGAAGATGAAGCCGGCCGCGTGGCTGCTGAATTTCGGCCGCGGGTCGCTGATCGTCGATGCCGACCTGATCGCGGCGGCGAAGGAGAAGCGGATTGCCGGCGCGGTGCTGGACGTGTTCCGGCAGGAGCCTCTGCCCACCGATCACGCGTTCTGGGACGCCGATGGCATCATCGTGCTGCCGCATGTCGGCGGGCCGCACCCGCAGCGGGACCGGATCGTGGCGAAGCTGTTCGTGGACAACCTGACCCGGTTCCTGGACGGGCAGCCGCTGAAGGAGGTGGTGGACCGTTCGGCGGGGTATTGATGGCGGGCGGGCAACCGGTCCGCGCGACCGGCGCCGCGGTCGCCCCGCTTCATGTGCGCGTTCGGAACCATGATGGCCCCGAACACGCACGGCGCCGGGATCGTGGACGTTGACGCGGCCGCGCCTTGTATGTCATTGTCATACCAATCACCGGGTTCCATCGCAATGTCGTCGCTCAATCCCCCCGTCAGTGTCCGCGTCCGCCCAGACGAGCGTCTGCTGCTTGAAGCCGCGGCGCGACAGGCCAACGCCAGCCTGAGCGATTTCATCCGACGCAAGGCGCTCGAAGCCGCGGAACTCGAAGTGCTCGACCGACGGCTGGTGACGATTCCCGCGGCTGACTGGGACAAATTCGAAGCCTGGACACGGGAACCGGCGAAATCCGTGCCCGCCTTGCGCGACCTGGCGGCGACCCGTCCGACATGGCAGGACTGACGCCACCTAGCCCTCTGCTCTCCACCGATGACCGGGATGCGTTCGACTGCGGCAAGGAAGCCCTGAACCAGTGGTTCCGACGCCACGCCTGGCGCAACCAGCAGACCGGGGCGTCCCGCACCAGCGTCATCCGCGACGCCGAAATCGGGGAAACCGTCGGCTATGTGTCCCTCTGCTCGGCCCAGATCGAGCGCGCGTTTCTTCCGAAGCCCGCCCAGCGCAATCAACCCAGCCCGCTGCCTGCCATCCTGTTGGGGCAACTCGCAATCGATCGGCGTTACCACGGGCAGGGGCATGCGCGCTCGCTGGTGTGGTTCGCGCTGACCACGTCGCTGCGGCTATCGCGGGAGGTCGGATGCTTCGGCGTTCTGACCCATCCGATCGACGACGGGGTGCGCGCGTTCTATCGGCGCTTCGGGTTCGAAGACCTTCCGTTCGACCCGGGACGCGGCATGATCGTCCGCATCGTGGATTTGGAGCGCAACGGCTTCTGAACACGCGGCGGGGAGGCTCCCCAGGGAGCCTGCACCGCCTACGCCGGTTTCGCCGCCCGCCGCATGAACAGCAGCAGGATCAGCGGCGGGATCACGGTCAGCGCCATCAGGCGGAAGTCGTTGTTATACGCGATGATCTTCGCCTGGTAGGTCACCATCTGGTCCAGCAGCGCGGCGCCATGCGCCGTCGCCGGGTCCAGGATGCGGGCCACATGGTCCGCCCCGGGCAGGGCGCGCTCGAACGGGGTGATCCCGGCGGCGATATCGGCATGGGTCGTCTGCGTGCCGCGTGACAGGGTAAAGGTCGTCACGGAAATCCCGATCGCCGACCCCAGATTCCGGGCCAGGGACTGCACGGACGTCGCCTCCGGCCGCAGGTTTGGGGACAGGGTGGTGTAGGCCATCACCGTCATCGGGTTGAACACCAGCCCGATGGAAAACCCCTGGCCGAACAGCACCGTCATCATCTCGAACTGGCCCACTTCCGGGGTCCAGGTGCTCATGATCAGCATCATCGATCCCAGGGACAGCAGCCCGACCGCCATGATCTTGCGCTGATCGACCCGCATGCCCAGCCAACTGGCCACGAACATGGCGACCATGGTGCCGAAGCCGCGGGGTGCCATGGCGATGCCGGAATCCAGCACTGGATATTTGCCAAGCTGTTGCAGGAAGGGCGCCATCAGCGAGGCGGTCGCCAGCATCACCGACGACACGCAGGACACCATGACGATGCCGGCGAAGAAGTTGCGGTCCTTGAACAGGGCCGGCGGCAGGAACGGCTTGTCGGCGGTGAACATGTGCACGACGAACAGATAGAAGCACAGGCCGGCGATGGTCGCCTCGGCGATGATCTCCGTCGATGTGAACCAGTCCTGGGTCTGGCCGCGATCCAGCATCAACTGGAACATGGCGGCCGCCATCCCCAGCATGGCGAACCCGTACCAACTGAATTTCAACGCCGTCCGAGGCGCCACCTTGGGCAGAAAGATCAGAACACCCAGGAAGGCCAGCAGCCCCGGGGCGATGTTCACATAGAACACCCAGCGCCAGTTATAGGCATCTGTCAGGTAACCCCCCAATGTGGGACCCATGATCGGCCCCATGGTGATCCCCATGGCGAAGATCGCCATTGCCTGAGCGCGCTGGGCGAACGGGTAGATGTCCAGCATCGTCGCCTGGCACAAGGGCGCCAGCGCGGCCCCGAACATGCCCTGCAACAGCCGGAATGCGATCAGTTGCTCCAGCGACTGCGACGCCCCGCTGAGCATGGACATGGTCAGGAACCCGCCCAGGCAGATCAGGAACAGCTTCTTGCGTCCGAACCGCTGCGCCATCCAGCCCACCGGCGCGGTAAAGATGGCCGCCGCGATGACATAGGAGGTCAGAACCCAGGAGATTTCCTCGGCGCTGGCGGACATGCTGCCCTGGATATAGGGCAGGGCGACGATGCAGATCGTGGAATCCAGGGTCTGGATGAACATCGCCAGCATGACCGATGCGGTAATCAGGCGTCGATGCGGGACGATCTTGGTATCCGACATGGCGGGTCAGACCCTGTGTTCGCCAGGGCGGACATGGCGGCGCATCAGCATCAACAGCAGCAAGGGCGGCAGGGCAATCAGCATCATCAGGCGGAAGTCGTTGCTATAGGAGATGATCTGCGCCTGGTAGTTGATCATCTGGTCCAGCAGCACCGCGCCTTGTCGCGTGGTGGGGTCCAGCAGGACCGCGGCCGGATCGTTGCCCTGCAACAGCCGGTCGAACGGAGTGATCCCGGCGGAGATCGCCGCATGGTTGGTCTGAAAGCCCCGGGTCAGGGTGAATGTCATCACCGAAATGCCGATCGCCGATCCGATATTGCGGGCCAGGGACTGCACGGCCGTCGCCTCCCCGCGATACTGCGACGGCAAGGTGGTATAGGCCATGACGGTCATTGGATTGAACACCAGCCCGACCGACAATCCCTGCAACATCAGCACGAACGCCATGCGGTCGCCGGTGACCGACGGGGTCCAGGTGCTCATGTCCCACAGCCCGGCCGCCAGGATCAGCAGGCCGATCGCCATGATCTTGCGCTGATCGACGCGCATGCCCAGGCGGCTGGCCACGAACATGGAGATCATGGTGCCGATGCCGCGCGGAGCCATCGCCCAGCCGGCATCCTGCGGCGGCAGGCCCGCGAGCTTTTGCAGATAGGGCGCCAGCAACGCACTGGACGCCTGAAGGATCGCCGACACGCAGAACACCATGATGATGGCAGACGCGAAATTGCGGTCCTTGAACAGCGCCGTCGGCAGGAAAGGCTTGTCCGCCATGCACATGTGCACGACGAACAGATAGAAGGCCAGCCCGGCGATCACCGCCAGGGTGACGATCTGCCCGGAGGTGAACCAGTCCAGGATCTGGCCTCGGTCGAGCACCATTTGCAGGCAGGCAACCGCGATCGCCAGCATGCCGAACCCGTACCAACTGAACTTCAAACCCGGACGCGCCGGCGCGCTCGGCATGAACAGGATCAGGCCGGTGACGGCGATGATCCCGAACGGCACGTTGACGTAGAACACCCAGCGCCAACTGAACGTGTCGGTCAGGTAGCCGCCCAGGGTCGGTCCCACCATCGGCCCCATCGTCACGCCCATCGAAAACAGCGCCATGGCCTGGGCTCGACGCGAAAACGGGTAGATGTCCAGCATGGTCGCCTGCGACAGCGGCGCGATGCCGGCGCCGCTCATGCCTTGCAGCAAGCGGCACACGATCAACTGCTCCAGGGTTTGCGCCAGACCGCACGCCATGGACGCGGCGATGAATCCGATCAGGCAGAACAGGAACAGCTTCTTGCGCCCGAAGCGCTGCGCCATCCAGCCGACCGGCGCCGTCATGATCGCGGCGGCGATGACGCTGGAGGTCAGGACCCAGTTGATCTCCTCGGCGCTGGCCGACAGGCTGCCCTGCATATAGGGCAGCGCGACAACGCAGATGGAGGTGTCCAGCACCTGCATGAACATCGCCAACATCGTAGAGGCAGTGATCAGCCGGCGATGCGGAACGTGAACGTCGTCGGACATCGCGATCTAGGCTCCGGATCGCGGCTTGCGTGCCGCGTCATGTCGCGGGTTCGGCGAGCCAGGCGAATGCCTGATGCCGGGCACGATCCGGGTTCGAGCTGGCGTGCGGATGGGCATGGAAATTGGCTGGGGAACTGGCAAGACAGGGTCCTGGACGCGGCGTTGTCTTTCTTTCATCATCCTGGCGCCGTTTCGCGCCGCGCGCCATCCCCGGACGGTGCGATGCGGTCCGATCCACGCCGGGACGGTGCCCGCATTGGGGTCGTCGCGTGCAATACGCGGGTTCAGTCCGCCTCGCAGTGGCGTTCGTGGACACTCAGATCGAAACCCTCGGCGATCAGACGCCAGCACGGGCCAGCCAGAACCATCCGGGCGTCGGCCACGGCCAGGCGGCTGGAATCGTCCTGCTCCAGGGCGGCCAGCGCTACCCGGCGCAGACCAGCGATCCGGGCACCGACGGTGCCTGCTTCGATCAGCAACAGGGGGGTGTCCGGCGGCATCTCCCGCGCGAAGGCGCCGACGATGCCGACACCGTCATTGCCGCGCGGCAGCAGCACGACCGCGTCATAGGCCAGTTGTGTCGCGGCGAGCGCCGTGTGCCGGGCGGGCTGCATGGTTTCAATGCGGCTGGCCATGCCCGTCAGCGCCAGGCACTGGATCGCGACCAACGGGACAGTCAACGCCATCCGGGACGAAGCGGGCAGAGAGCCCAGCGCGCCGGCCAGCAGCAAAGCAACGAAGGGGACGGAAAAGCTCAGATAGCGCAACTCGATGGGCGTGTTGTCGAACGCCAGTCCCAATCCCAGCAAGCCGATCGGCGGTGCCACGGCCGCCGCCAGCAACAGCCACCGCATGGCGGGTTCGGCGATCCGCCGCCATCGCCATGCCACCAGCCCCACGCCGGACAGGAGAATCAGTCCCAGAACGGCGGCAACCGATAACCGCATGGCGGGACCGGCATACTGGGGGACATATTGGGGCAAGCCGCCGAGCAGGTTCGCCGCGGCATAGCGACCGAGCCGGCTCAGACTGGGCAACCATTCGAACGGCGGGAATTGGTCAGGCCGAGCATGGCGCTGGGCAATGAAGAAGGAGAGGTCGGCGAGCAGGAAGGGGGCCATGCCCAACGGGAGGAGGACGATGGGATGGCGGAACCGGAAGACACCGGGACCGCGGTCCCGCGCCAGGCGCACCGCGATCAGGATCCAAATGCCAACCGGCACGAAGACAGCCAGATAATTGGCCATGGTGGCGGCGCCAAACAGCAGACCGGCCACCAGCCCGATCCCGATCTCGCGCCGGGACAGCAACACCGCAAGCCCGGCCAGCACCAGAAACTGGGCCAGCATGAACCCCCGCGCGATCACGCCGGTATAGGCAAAGCCGTAGCACCCCAATGTCAGCAGCATTGCCAGAGCAGGCCGCACCGACAGACGGCGAGCGATCACCCCGACCATGCCAAGCGCGCCTAGACTCAGCAGGACGGAGAGCAGGCGAAGACCGAACAGACCATCGCCGGCCATCCGGCGCCAAAGCCAGGCCAGCCAGAAATACAGCGGCGGATGCACGTCGGTGGTGCGCAGGTCGCGGGCGATCGTACCGATATCGGTGTGCCCGGATTGGACGGCATGAACCAGACCGGCCGGGAACACCGTCCGTGGCCAGATCGGCCGCGGTGTCCCCGCCGTGAGGAACAGCGTGTACTGCTCATCGTATTCGGGACCACGCAGCCAGGCGGCCGTCACCAGCACCCCGGCGGACAGCAGCAGGACACCCAGGCAGGCACGCGATTCGGCGGCGGTCTTAACCAAAGATTCAGCCCGGTTGTGGCAAACGCTTGCGTAGCGACAAATGTTTAACGGACCGACAATGCCGCCACCGACGATGCCACCATTGGCGATGCCACCATTGGCGATGCCGCCATTGGCGATGCCGCCCTCGGCAATGCCACCATTGGCGATGCCACGTGGGTTCCTGCCGCGCCTGATGCTCTGGTGCGTGGGCCTGCTGCTGGTCTGGCAATGCGTCGCGCCATCGGCCCAGGCGCGCCCGCCGGACGCACGCGTCGCGGCCCTGCGCCAGGGGATCAACATCACCGCCTGGTTCCGCTACCCGGCCAGCCGCGATCCGGCGGCATTGCGCGCCTATATGGGCGATCGGGCCATCGGCGATCTGCGGCAGGCGGGGTTCGGATTCGTCCGATTGGCGGTGGACCCGGCTTTGACAGAAGACCCCGCCATCCTGCGCACGTTGATCGAGGCGATCCGTCGGATAAACCGCGCCAGACTGGCCGTCGTCGTCTCCATTCACCCGGATGGTTGGCGGCTGGAAACCAGCCAGAT
>CAMBXJ010000115.1 GCA_945871455.1 Asaia bogorensis | reverse complement strand
GGGAGAAAAATCTCCCCCTCCCCTTGCGGGAGGGGGCTGGGGGGAGGGGTTTCAGGCACTATTCGTGCGGCAGCACCCCTCCCCCTCCCCTTGCGGGAGGGGGAGATTTTTCTCCTCTGCGGTGCAATGCGGTAGCGCTGGCCTATTGGGGAGGCCGCGCCTGGGTTGCCGAACCGGTCAGGCCGTCAGAAACGGCCGATCTCCCGCGATCTGTACCCGTCGCACATGGCGAAAATGCTCGCCGGCATCGTTCACCGCGATATGGTGCACGGCGCGGTTGTCCCAGAAGGACACCGACCCGTTTTCCCAACGGAACCGGCAGGTGAATTCCGGACGCTCCATGTGGCGGAACAGGAATTCCAGCAGCGGGCGGCTTTCCTCGACGGTCATGTCCTCGAACCGATCGACATAGGATCGGTTGACGAACAACGACCGCCGGCCGGTTTCGGGGTGGGTGCGCACCACCGGATGCACGTTGATGGTCGGCTGCCAATCCTCGACCTGGCGGATTTTGGTGGATCGCAGCGCGTTCAGCCGTTGCGCGGACCCGGCGACCTTCTGGTCGGAATGCACCGCGCGCAGGCCGAGCAGGAGGGACTTCATGCCGTCGGAGAGGGATTCATAGGCATGATGGAGGCTACAGAACTGGGTGTCGCCGCCATACGGGGGGACCTCCACGCCATACAGGATGGCGCCCATCGGGGGTTCGACCATCATGGTGGTATCGGCGTGCCATTGTTCGCCGACGATGCGCTTGTCGGTGGGCTGGCGGCGGATTTCCAGGATTTCGTCGTCCTCGCCGACGCCGCGGAAATTCGGCTGGATGAAGATATCGCCGAATCGGCGGGCGAAGCGCTTGTGCTGGGCGTGGTCCAGGGTCTGGCCGCGGAAGAAAATCACCCCGTGATCCAGCAGGGCGGCGCGGATTTCGCCGATGGTGTCAGTGTCCAGGTCCTGGGAGATATCGACGCCGTGCAACTCGGCGCCGACCGTGCCGGCGATTGGATGAACGCTCAGATGATTGCCACGCATGTGCGTTTGTCCTCCTGTTATTGGGGCCGCACGGGACCGCGATGGCCCAGGCGACCGAAGGGGGCGGCCAAAAAAGCGGCCGGAGGGACAATGCCCCCGGCCTGTGGTCCGTACTGCTCAGTTCACCTCGTCGGCGAGTTTTTGCAGGTAGTAGGCCGGGTCGCCCCACAGACGCTCCATCACCATGCAGCGGCGGAAATAGTGGCCGACGGCGTATTCCTCGGTCATGCCGATGCCGCCATGCATCTGCACGGCACTTTGGGAGACATAGCGGCCGGCCTGGGCGACGCCCACCTTTGCCATTGCCATGTTGTGGGCGCGGGTGGCGGGGTCTTGCTCATCCATCATCATGGTGGCGAGCATGGCCATGCTGCGACCCTGTTCCTGGGTCATGAACATGTCGGACATGCGGTGCTGCACGACCTGATAGGTGCCGATCGGGGCGCCGAACTGCACGCGGGTCTTGCTGTATTCCAGGGTCATGTCGTTCATCGCTTCCATCGCGCCCACGGTTTCGGCGGCGGTGGCGGCGATGCCGGCATCGATGACGGCCTGGATGATGGCCAAGCCCTTACCGACCTCCCCCAGCACGTCCGCATCGGTGACCCGCACGTTGCCCAGGGAGATATCGGCGGCCCGGGTTTCGTCGCGTGTCGCGTAGGACCGGCGGGCGAGGCCGGGTGCGGCGGTATCGACCAGGAACAGGGTGATCCCGTCGGTGTCATAGCGTTCACCGGACGTGCGGGCGCTGACGACCAGCTTGTCCGCCGTGTCGCCGTGCTGCACGACGGTCTTGGACCCGTCCAGCACCCAGGCGTTACCATCACGCCTGGCGGTGGTCACAACGTCGGTCAGGTCGTAGCGGGCCTGGCGTTCGCCGTGGGCAAAGGCCATTTTCAGGTTGCCTTCGCAGATCGCCGGCAGGATCGCCTTCTTCTGCGCGTCGGTTCCCGCGATCCGCACCGCCCCGCCGCCCAGCACGACGGTGGCGAGGTAGGGTTCCAGCACCAGCACGCGCCCGAAGGCCTGCATCACCAGCATGATTTCCTGGGCGCCACCGCCATAGCCGCCGTAGTCCTCGGCGAATGGCACACCCAGCAGGCCCTGTTCGGCGAAGCGGGCCCACATGGCGGTGGAGTAGCCTTCCGGAGCCGCCAGGTAGGTCTTGCGTTGCGCGAAGCTGTAGGTGTCGGTCAGCATGCGGCTGACGCTTTCCAGCAGCAGCCGTTGGTCGTCGGAGGGTTCGAAGTCCATTACAGCCCCAGCACAGCTTTGGTCAGGATGTTCTTTTGGATCTCATTGGTGCCGCCATAGATCGAGGCGGCGCGCAGGAACAGATAGGCGCCGACCGAGGCGCTGGAGGCTTCCAGCAGATCGTCCGGTTCGTTCAGCGCGGCGAGTTCCTCGGCCCAGATCGGGGTCGCCATCGGGCCGGCGACGTCGATCGCCAGTTCGGTGGTGGCCTGCAGCAATTCGGTGCCCTTCACCTTCAGGACCGATGACAGCGGGTCCGGCCGACCGGAGCCGCCGGCCTTGTCGTAGGCGGAGACGACGCGGTACTGGGTGATTTCCAGCGCCTTCATGTCGATTTCCAACTGCGCGACCCGTTGGCGGAAGGTCGGGTCGGCGATCAGCGGCCGGCCGTTGGCGTTGACCTGACGCGCCATGTCGACCGACGCGTTCACCCGCTCCCGCGATTTGCCCAGGCGCGCGATGCCGGTGCGCTCGTTGCCCAGCAGGAATTTGGCGACGTCCCAGCCCTTGTTTTCCTCATGCACGCGCATGTCGACCGGGACCTTCACGTCGTCGAAGAAGACCTCGTTCAGGTGATGGCTGCCATCGATGGAGATGATCGGGCGGACGGTGATGCCCGGCGTCTTCATATCGACCAGCAGGAAGGAAATACCTTCCTGGCGCTTGCGGGCGTTCGGATTGGTGCGCACCAGCACGAAGCACCAGTCCGCGACATGCGCCGTCGAGGTCCAGATCTTCTGGCCGTTGACGATGTAGTGGTCCCCCTCCAGCTTCGCCGCGGTCTTGAGCGACGCGAGGTCGGATCCGGCGCCGGGTTCCGAGAAGCCCTGGCACCACCAATCGTCCAGGTTGGCGGCGCGGGGCAGGAAGCGCTTCTTCTGCTCCTCCGTGCCGAATTGCAGCAGCACCGGGCCGATCATGGTGATGTTGAAGGAGGACAGTTCCGGCGCCGGGGCGACCTGGTTTTCCTCCAGAAAGATCATCTTCTGGATGGCGGTCCAGCCGGGGCCGCCCCATTCCTTGGGCCAGGACAGGCCGGCCCAGCCCTTCGCGTTCAGGATTCGCTGCCAGCGGACGATGTCTTCCTTGCGCGGGCTGTGACCGAGTTTCATCCGGTCGCGGATATCCGTGGGCAGGTTTTCACGGATGAAGGCGCGGACGTCCTCTCGGAAGGCGATCTCTTCCGGGGTAAAGCGAAGATCCATTGGGCGGTTCCTTCCTACAGGCGGGCCTACTGGCGGGTAAGTTTAGGCGTGCCTCCGGTTGGTGCGCAATCGGGGGCGCGCGTTCCGGGGTTTTTTAGGGCGCTGGTCGCGTGACCTGTTGGGAGGCTGGCTTCAGTCCGAGGCACAACGGGAGCCTGCTTTGTGCCCTTCGTGTCGTCGCGGGGAGAACCGCGGCCCCGCGGTTCCTGGTGTCCCGAACGAATGGGGTTCTCAGGGACGGGCAAGGGGGTCTGGGTTGGCACCGCGATTCTCAACACGAAGACACGAAGGGCACGAAGAAGGCGCCGCTCCCCTGGAGCGCCACCGGTGGTTTGGGTCGCCAAGCAGACTCAAGCCATGCGTTTCCGGCAAATAGCGCCATAAGAGCTTTCTGAAGGGCAGGTGGGCGTCGCGACGCGATCGTCAGGTCCGGTCCCGCCGGTCGCGCGTGGTGTCCGGAGCGACGAGAGCATGATCACGCTGAGCGGAACGCAACAGCGTGTGAATCATGCGATCAAACGAGGATCCAGAGCGGTTTGCCGTTTCCAGTCAGCATGCAACCGGACTAGGGCAGCAGGGTTCGCAGCCACTCCAGTTCCTGCAACGTTTCGCGCAGGGCGGCGCGCAACCGTTCGACCTCCGGGTCGATCTTTTGCCGCGGGGACGGTCGCACCGGCGCCTGCGGCGGCGTCGGCGGCAAGTCCAATCCCGGGATCAGCATCTCCTTTTCGGCTTCCGCCATCTCGGCCTCGGCTGCCGCCCGTTCTTCCGCGGTCGGTGGTGGGATGTTGTCGGACAGTTTGCCGCCGCCTTCGCGGAGCAACCGCTGCACGCCCTTGATCGTGTAGCCGTGATTATACAGCAGGTCGGAAATCCGCCGCAGCAACTGGATGTCGTCCGGGCGATAATAGCGCCGGCCGCCGCCACGCTTCAGCGGCTTGACCTGGGCGAATTTGGTTTCCCAGAACCGCAACACATGCTGCGGGATGTGAAGTTCGTCCGCTACCTCACTGATCGTGCGAAACGCGTTGGGGGCCTTCTTGAGCCGGGGACGCTCCGCCTGGTCCGGCGTCATGTCGGTCGCCGCACCGATCGGGACTTCGCGGGCCACCTGATCGCTCATGGCCGCGCCATCCGCCCGCGCCCCTGACGCGGGTGCCACTGACGCGGATGCCAAGGGCTCGGATGCCAATGGCACGAGACAGCGTCACGCCGCGGAAAAATCATTCATCGCTATCCGGACCGGGGGTCTTGCCGTTGATCCGGGCCTTCAGCACGTGGCTGGGGCGGAACACCAGAACCCGGCGCGGCAGGATCGGCACTTCTTCCCCGGTCTTCGGATTGCGGCCGATCCGGCGGCCCTTCTGTCTGACGGAAAAGGTTCCGAACCCACTGATTTTAACGGATTGTCCGTTTTCCAGTTCTGTCGAAATCCGACCCAACACCATTTCCAGCAGGTCGGCGGATTCATTCCGCGACAGCCCGACCTGGGTGTAGATTGTTTCGGCGAGGTGAGCGCGGGTGATTGTCAACATGGCCCGACGCTATGCAGACCGTGTCGGCTCGTCAAGCATGTCTTGAAAAAAATGTCTCAGGATCAGTCGGTTGGGCCCGATACTGGCGGCCGTATGTGATCGGTCGTTACATGTTTGCGGCCGTCACATGCGTACCAGGGCAGACCCCCAGGTCAGGCCACCGCCCAGGGCTTCCAGCAGCACGAGCTGGCCGACCCGGATGCGCCCGTCCTGGCATGCCTCGGCCAGGGCAAGCGGGACCGATGCCGCGGAGGTGTTGGCATGCCGGTCCACGGTCACCACGACCCGGTCCGCCGGCAGGCCCAGCCGCTTGCCCATGGCGTCGATGATCCGGCGGTTGGCCTGATGCGGGACCAGCCAGTCGATGTCGCGATGGGTCAGATTGTTGGCGGTCAGCGCTTCCTCCACGGCTCCGGCCAGGCGGGTGACGGCGTGGCGGAAGACTTCCTTGCCGTGCATCACCAGATGTCCAGGCCGGTCCGGCCGACCCACCGCGCCATCGACGTAGAGGATATCGCCCAGGCTGCCCTGGGCATGCAGATGGGTGGACAGGATGCCCTGGTCGGCGTCGTTGCCCTGACCGGCGCGCAGAAACACGGCGCCGGCGCCATCGCCGAACAGCACGCAGGTGCCTCGGTCCTGCCAATTGAGAATGCGGGAATAGACCTCGCTGCCGATCACCAGGACACCGGACACCTGGCCGGCGCGGATCATCGCATCGGCGACCGACAGCCCGTAGACGAACCCGGTGCAGGCGGCGGCCAGATCGAACCCGAAGCCACGGGTCATGCCAAGCTGGGCCTGCACGCGCACCGCGGTGGCGGGGAAGGCCTGGTCCGGCGTGCTGGTCGCCACGATGATGGCATCGACATCGCCGGCGGTGGCGCCGGCATGGGCCAGAGCGGCGCGGGCGGCGGCGGCCCCCATGAAGCACGCGGTTTCGTGGGGCGCGGCAAAATGGCGTTGGCGGATCCCGGTCCGTTCCTGAATCCAGGCGTCCGACGTATCGACCGTACGGGCCAGTTCGTCGTTGGTCACGACGCGTTCGGGCAGATAGCCGCCGACACCGGAGAGGATGGAGCGTCGTGACATCGGGTTTCCTGCTCAGGCGGTCGCCAGTTGTGGGTCGTCGTTCTTGTCGAGACGCCCGTTCTTCTCTCGCATCGTACGCTTGTCCAGACCGATCCGGGCCAGATCCTCCCGGATATGGTCGTTGAAGCGATGCACGACCATATCCATCGCGACGTCCAGCGCATGGGCAAAGCCCTGCGCGTCGGTGCCGCCATGCGACTTCACCACGACACCGTTCAGACCCACCATCACGGCCCCGTTGTAACGGCGCGGATCCAGCCATTCCCGCAGCCGGTCGAGCCCGGGCTTGGCCAGCATATAGGCGATCTTGGAGGCGAGGTTGCGGCCGAAGACCTGCTTCAGCATGTCGCCGATCAGCTTCAGCGCGCCTTCTCCGGTTTTCAGGGCGACATTGCCGGTGAACCCGTCGGTGACGATCACGTCGGTGGTTCCGGCGGCGATGTCGTGGCCTTCCACGAAGCCATGGAACTGCGGACCGATATGACTGGCGCGCAGGATTTCGGCGGCCATGCGCAGCTTGTCGTCGCCCTTCAACTCCTCCGACCCGACATTCAGCAGGCCGATGGTGGGCGCGGTCAGGCCGAGAACGGTGCGGGCGAACACGTCGCCCATCACCGCGAATTCGATCAGGTTGCGGGCGTCACACTGTACATTGGCGCCGAGATCGAGCATCACCACGTCGCCGCGCGCCGACGGGCCGATCGCGGCCATCGCCGGGCGGTCGATCCCGGGCAGGGACTTGATGATGATCTTCGCCAAGGCCAGCAAGGCCCCTGTATTGCCGGCGGATACGACGCCGGACGCCTCTCCGCTGGCCACGGCATCGATCGCCAGGCGCATGGAAGACTGCCGGCTGCGCAAGGCCGCCGTTGGCTTCATGTCGCTGGTGATCTTCTGCGACGCATGCCTGATGGTGCACGCCGCGCGCGCGCGACGCCGCCGCGACAGGTGCTCGGTCAGGGTCGGTTCGTCGCCGATCAGCAGGAAACGCGCCGTCGGATGGCGTTCCGCGGCGATTTCCAGGCCATCGATCACCATGGCGGGGGCTTTGTCACCACCCATGGCGTCAACCGCCAGCGTAAAGGGACCGTTCAACGACGGGCCTAACGCACGCCGCGGCCGGCGTTCAGGTTCGGACCGCGCCTCGCAGCGCCTTTCCGGCCGTCACGACCTCTCGTCCATCATAATGGCCGCAATGGCTGCACACGTGATGCGGGCGCTTCAGTTCCCCGCAGTTCTTGCACTCGGAATGCGCCTGAGGCGTCAGCGCCTGATGACTCCGCCGCATGCCCCGGCGTGAGGGCGACGTTTTTCTCTTTGGTACAGCCATGGGCCAGCGCCCCTCTTCAATCTGGTGAGGCCCCGCGGCCCTGACGGGGAGCGAGAGGCGGTCACATTCCGGACATTACGTGAGCCGCGCCGTCTAGCAGAGCACCGCCCCCGTCGCAAGGCGCACGACACCTGTCTGGTCATTTGTTTCCGTTTAAGCCGCCGATGTCGCCAGGCAACAGGGTTTGGCGCGGATTTCCGGGCCCACGCGAGGCCGCGCGCCAGGTCCGACCGCAACGGTCGATGTCGTTCCGACCGCAACGGTCGATGTCGTTCCGACCGCAACGGTCGATGCCGTCGGGCCGCATCACGGCGCCAGACCCTGTGTGGCGCGTCATGCGCCGGGTGTTGGCGCCTGGCGGCGCGATCGGAACCCTAGCGGGAACCGCCGCCGGAACCGCTGGATTGGCCGGCCGGTTGCGCCGCGACCGTCAGGAACGTGGACAGGATCGAGCCGTCGCGCAGCAGCCGGACCTCCACCTGGCGCCCGATTCGGTCGGCACCGAGAAACGCCCGCAACGCGTGGGACCCGCTGGTGCTGTAGCCATCCAGAGCCAACAGCACATCGCCGACCCGCAATCCCGCCCGGTCGGCGGGGCCGGAGATTGCGACGCTGACCACCATTCGCCCCGATGTCTGCCCCGCCTTCTGCACCAGTTGGTCGGGCACGGTGATCGGTTGCAGCGCAACGCCGAGCCAGCCACGCCGTCCGTTCGCGGCGGCGAGGGGGATCGCGGCGTTGGCCGGGGGTGCCACCATGCCCTGCGCGGATCGGGGTGTGGACATGGTCCCCGGCATGCCAGCGGATGGCTCGCCGGGTCGGTCCCAATGCGGGTCCACCGCATTGGATGACTCGGACGGGGTGGCGAAGCGCGCGATCACGTCGTGGGGGACGATCACCGCCTCCCCGCGCGGTCCCAGGCTGGTCATCCCGAGCAGGCGTCCGCTCGCGTCCAGGGCCGGTCCGCCCTGGTCGGCCTGGTTGGGCGGCAGATCGAGCGTTATCCGCGACCCTGTCGTGTCCCCGCCGCGGGCGCGTCGATGCACGGCGGTCAGGCGCACGGTGGGGGAACCGTCCAGGTCGGCGCCGAGCAGCAGGACCAGGCTGCCGACCGGGGCGTCCGGGCCTGGATCAATCCCTGGCGCGAAGGCCGGATTGTCGAGGCGCAGCGACGCCAGATTGGCCGAGGGATCGCGCGATCCGGGGCGGGCGGAGGCGAGGGCACCGTTGGCGAGGATAAGCGTATAGGTGTCCTGGGCGGGCAGGGACTGATCGGCGGTCACGACCAGGCCGGATTGCCAATGTATGCCGGTGATATGGCGGTTCTGCCCAACGCGAATCGCTGCGACCAGGGGGGCCGCGGATTCCACCAATCCGGCGATCGACGTTGAGACATCGAAAAGGGTCATGCTCATGCGGCGGGGGATCACATATCAGATCGACACTGAACGCGAATGGTCGCGCTGGAAGCGGATGTCGCACGCCCATGCGGCGAAGGGAACCATTTCGTTCGGGTTGCGGGCACGCGGCGGTCTGCCCCTGGCTGTCCGCCGCGTCTTCGCCCAACCTGGGGTCCATGTCATCCCATCCCGAACATTGGCTGAAGGTCCGTCCGGAGGGTCTTTATTGCGAGCCGGGCGGCTTCCATATCGATCCCCAGCGCGCGGTCGATCGCGCCGTGATCACCCATGGGCATTCCGATCACGCCCGCCCGGGTCATCGCGCCGTCCTGGCCACCGAGCACACCTTGGCGATCATGCGGGCGCGCCTGGGGCCTCCCGGTGCCGGACACACGCAGCAGGGCGTCGGATGGGGAGAGCCGTTGACGATCGGGGATGTGCGGGTCTGGCTGCGGCCGGCCGGGCATGTGCTGGGCAGCGCTCAGGTCGCGATGGAATACCAGGGCGCGCGCGCGGTGGTCAGCGGCGACTACAAGCGCGTGGCCGACCCGACCTGCGCCGGCTTCGAACCCATCTCATGCGACGTGTTCGTGACCGAGGCGACGTTCGCCCTGCCGGTCTTCGTGCACCCGCCGCCGGAGGATGAAATCCGTCGTCTGCTGGACAGCGTGGCGCTGTTCCCGGACCGCACGCATGTGGTGGGTTGCTATGCCCTGGGCAAAAGCCAGCGGCTGATCGCCCTGCTGCGCCAGGCCGGCTGGGACCGGCCGATCTGGCTGCACGGCGCGCTGCTGGCGATGTGCGAGGTCTATCGCGCCCGTGGGGTCGAACTGGGCGACCTTCGGCCGGCCATGTCGGCGGGGAAGGGGGAACTCGCCGGCGCCATCGTCCTCGCCCCGCCCGGTGCCGTGGCCGACCGGTGGTCTCGGCGGTTGGAAGACCCGGTGGTGGCGGTCGCGTCCGGCTGGATGCGGGTGCGCCAGCGCGCCAAATCGCGCGGGGTCGAGCTGCCCCTGGTGATCTCCGACCATGCCGA
>CAMBXJ010000114.1 GCA_945871455.1 Asaia bogorensis | reverse complement strand
GACACCGCCGGCGTGGAACTGGACCCGCGCGGCAACGTGGCCGCGAACACGGTGGATTACCGGACCTCGCGGGAGGGTTTGTTCTCGGCCGGTGATATGCGGCGCGGGCAGTCCCTGGTGGTATGGGCGATCCGCGAAGGCCGCCAATGTGCCCGGTCGGTGGATCAGTTCCTGATGGGGGCGACGAACCTGCCGCGGTAGGGCTTGTCGTTCGACCGCCATCAGGTCGGAATCGGATCCGATGGTGGCGGCCGACGTGCCCGTTGGTGCCGCGCGGTAATGATCGCCGCATGTGGGGCGTCGCCAGCACCGCGCCGCCTGCCGAAACCGTTCGGCCTGGCGTGGGTGGCTCCGTGCCAGTCGCCTACCCCGTCCGGCCCTGTAGGGTGGGGGCGTATCCAAGTGTCTGTCCGGAAACATAGTGTGCCTTTTCAGTGGACTGCCATGGGCGTCTGGTGCGTTGCAGCCCATCATCGATGGCCCCGCATCGCTTTCGGGGCCGCGCCTGCCAGCCGCCTAATGGTAGCCCACTGAAAAGGTACACTATGTTTCCCGACAGACACTAACCACGCCAACCATGACGTTATGGTATATTAACATATATGGTTCCTATTATTCTGTTGGGACGGCCGGTTCGGTTGACCCAGGCAGTATTTCCACGGCTTCTTCGTGATCTTCGTGCCTTCGTGGTGGAGAATCGCGGAGGTGATCAAAAACACCGCGCCAACCTTTGAGCCGTCTTTAGGATAGGCCAATCCGGACTGCAAATCCGCGATTTTTTCACCACGAAGGCACGAAGATCACGAAGAAGAGGGCGGACTTCGACTGCCGAATTTCGGGTTTATGAGGCAACGATACATAACGACCGGTCGCGGCTCACCAATTCACCTTGATGTAAGTAACTGCTCAACCCAACCCGTCGAGTACCGAGCCACAGGCGAATTTGTACGCAAAACAAGGGTTGAAGCGGTCCTAGCGCGGTTGTAGGTGCGATTCACGCCTCTCGATGGCCGGCACGGGGGGGGTGAAGTTACTAATGTAAAGTTACTATTCCGCAATGCTATTTTGGTCTCCATTCCAATTCATCTTCGGGCGGTATCGCGGCATTTAGTATTCTAATCAAAACCAGTTTCATGCCGGCCCCGAAGGCCCGCTCTGTGCAATTCTGTGTGCACTCGGTGTTCTCGGCGACCCTTGCTTACTCGATCCATATTCACTACCGGATGGGGCGCAAGTCTGGACGGGACGTCACGCGGATCGTGCCGCCCGTACGGATTCGGTTTTCGGAAGCATAAAGAAACGGACACAGACAACACCATGTAAACACCGCGCGCAAAAAAATTGTTTCGCATCTCGGCCGAGGGCAAGACGGCCTGTCCGAGCCGCATACGAACAGGTAGCGCGGCATCCGGTTGCCCGATCGCGGTGATGCGCCAGCGGGCGTGCTGTGAAAAGGACAACCCGACCGGCCGAGCACTGCAATCCGGACAGGGGCAAGACCACCGAGCACACAACGCACCGCATGGGACCGGCGCTTCGGCGCCCAGGCCGGCATGGGCTCGCGCCGGACCTGCCGCGTCGACGCCCATGCCCGCATTGCCGAACAACCCAGCAGGCTGGCGCTTTTCGCGCCAGAGGTTAACCGCGCCTATCCGGAACGAAACCCCGCGCTTCCCGCGCCTGACCGGAACGAAACCCCTGGTTTTCCGCGCCTGTACGGAATGGATTACCAAAATTCCACATTTAAAGCGATATCTCAAAACGATCGAGAATCCGCCATGCTATCAGTGCCAAACCCGCCATCCCTGACGTAGAATCTCAGCCGCCGGTCATCGCGATCTAACCACCGGCCGGGGCATATCGGACAAGCGCCGCAGCCCGTTAACATATGCCCACAAATTAGACATTCAGCCTTAAATCAATAGGTTGTGGAAAGGCCTTGATCCGCGATCAGAGCCGATTGCTCGAATTCCCTGCCCTTTGCAGCGACTCAGGGCAAAGAACAAAAATGAACATACGTCTCTTAAACCACCCTCTGTCACCCTTGACCGATAGGCGCCCCCTCCACCTCCGTGCCGGGCCTCGACCTTCCGCCGCGGGGTACCAGGCAATCGCCGACACCAGATCCCCCCGGGTCAGCCCCCCGTCAGATCACCCCATCGCGCTTCAGCGCCTCCACCCCGTCCGCACCAAGCCCCAACCACCCCCCATAAACATCCAAATTATGCTCCCCCAACCTCGGGCTCGGCAGGGTCGCCACCCGATCCGCCCCATGCAGCCGCAAGGGCGAGTTCGGCACCACGATCTGACCCAAAGACGGGTGATCGATCCGCTCCAGCATGCCGCGTTCATGCATGTGACGGTCGTTCATGACCTCCACCGCATTCCGGACCGGTGCGCACGGGACCTTGTAACGCTTCAACGTCGCGGCCACCGAGGCCTTGTCCAAGGTGCAGGTCCAGGCGGTCACCACCGCCTCGGTCAGTTCCATGTTCCGGGTGCGCTCGGGGTTGGTCGTGAAGCGGGGATCGGCCGCCAAATCCTCCCGCCCCATCGCCTTCAGCAGATTGGTCCAATGGCCTTCGGTCACCACATGGATCGCCACATGGCCGTCCGTGGTCTGGAACGTATTATAAGGTGCGCTCGACAGCCCGGCCTGGCGGTTGCCGGCCCGCGGCGGGATCTGCCCGGTGCGGAAATTATAGTCGTAGCTGGCAGCCAGGGAGCAATACACCGTCTCCTGCATCGCCACTTCCACCAACTGCCCCAGACCGGTGTGGGCACGCTGGAACAGCGCGGTCATCACCGCCGCATACAGGTGAATGCCGCCCATGAAATCGACCAAAGTGGGACCGGCCTTCGTCGGGGGCCCCTCCGGCTGGCCGGTGACACTCATGATCCCGGACGCGGCCTGGATGGTGAAATCCATCGCCAGATTGTCGCGATCCGGCCCGGTAATGCCAAACCCGGTGCCGGTCGCGTAGACCAGCCGAGGGTTGATCGCCTTCAGCACGTCATAGCCCACGCCCAGATCGTCCATGGTGCCGGGCGAGAAATTCTCCAACAGCACATCCGCCTTCGCCACCATCTCCTTCAACAGCGCTCGGCCTTTGTCCGTCTTCAGATTCAACGTGATCGCCCGCTTGTTGGCGTTCAGCATCGCCATCGGCAGGGTCGTGTCGCCGGTGCCGGCCGCCAGCACGCGCCGGCGCAACGGCTCCCCTCCCGGCGGTTCGATCTTGATGACATTCGCCCCGCCCTTGGCCATCAGGAAGGTGGCATAGGGCCCCTGGAAAATCTGGCCGAAGTCCAGAACGGTGATGCCGGCCAACGGGACATTTGCCAACGGGACGTTTGCCAAAGGGGCAACTGGCTGCGGAGCATTGGGTTGTGTGGCCATGGGAAGGACGCCTCTGTCGTTGGTATGGTGGCGCCAACGATAAGCGGTCCGATCGCCGATGGCGAACCCCGCCCCATCTCTCGTTGGTCCGCCGGCGCCGACGACAACGAAACCGGATTTCAACTTCTGCTGGGCTATCATACGCAAGCCGCCCCGAGTCGCCGCCGACCGATCCCGGCCGATAAACCCGCACACCCCTGGCGGAGGTCGCCGGGTTCTGGTCCCATGAGCCTAATCCAACCACGGAGTCACCTCATGGCGGTGGTCGTCACACTGGCACAACAGAAGGGCGGCACCGGGAAGACGACGCTTGTCGCCAATCTCGCCGCATCCCTGGCGGGAAGGTGCCGGGTGGCGCTTTTGGATATCGACCCGCAACGCAGCCTCACCCGCTGGCACGCGCTTCGCCTCGCCCGTTCCCCGGCGGCGGTTCGGCTGACGTTTTCCGACGTGTCCGGCTGGCGGTTGACCGCGGAACTGGACCGGCTGCGGCGGGACCACGATGTGATCCTGATCGACAGCCCGCCTCGCGTGGACACCGACGCCAGGCTGGCGATCCGCGGGGCGGACCTGGTCCTGGTGCCGCTGCAACCCAGCCTGCCCGATGTCTGGGCGGCGGAGGAAACCCTGAAGCTCGCGACCGAGGAACGGCGTCGGGTCGCGATCGTGCTCAACCGGGTGCCATCGAGTTCGAAATTGAAAGACGCGATTGCCGCCGACCTCGCCACCCGCGGCCAGCCGGTACTGGCCAGCACCATCGGCAACCGCACCGGATTTGCCGCCGCCTTCGCATTGGGCCTGGGCGTGACGGAAACCGCGCCCCGATCGGTGGCGGCCCACGAACTGCAGGCCCTGTCGGCCGAAATTTTGGAGGTTCATGAATGACTGTGATGCTGATCGCACTGCTGAAAACGGTGCATGTGTTGAGCGCGGCGCTGTGGGTCGGCGGGATGTTCTTCACCTATGTGGTGCTGCGGCCGAGCATGGGGGTGCTGGAACCTGGGCAGAGGTTGTTGTTGCAGGGGCAGGTGCTGCGACGGTTCTTCCTGGTGGTCTGGCACGCGATGCCGCTGGTGATCCTGACCGGCTACGGGATGATCCACCTGTATGGCGGGATGGCCGGTGTCCGCTGGCCGGTGCATGCGATGATGCTCCTCGGCCTGATCATGGGCGGCGTGTTCGCCTGGCTGTTTTTCGGCCCTTACCGGGTGTTCCGCGGCTCCTCCGAGCCACCGGTGATGGTTGTCGCCCTTGAGTCGATCCGCAAGCTGGTGGGGATCAACCTGCTGCTGGGCCTGATCTCGATCACCCTGGGCTTCGTGCCGGCTTGACGCGGACCCGGGCGGTGCGTACCCCCACGCACCGCCTGGGCAGGTCCGGTTCGGATTGGGTCCGGCGCCCTTGAAAAGCAGGTCAGCGGCGGATCCCCAGGGTCACCTCCCGGTGCCAGATATACATCCCTGCCCCGATAAGGACCGCCACACCGGTGAAGTCCCAGGCGTCGGGGTAGTCGCTCCAGATCGCGATACCCAGGATCGTGGTGTAGACGATCGCACCGTATTCGAATGGTGCGACCAGCGTGGTCTCGCCGCCCCGATAGCCCTCTGTCATCAGCAACTGCGCGACCCCGGACATGACGCCCGCGGCCAGCAAGGCCAGCAGTTGCGGCACGGTCGGCGTGATCCAGACCGGAATGGTGCCAATGGTCGCCAGCAGGGCGGTGCCGAGGGTGTACCAGGCGACGATGGTCACATTGCGCTCTCCCGCCTCGCCCATCTTGCGGATGGTGATCATGGCCAGCGCCCAGGTCACCACGCCGGCCAGCACAAAGGCGACGGCGCCGAGTTCCGCCGATCCGCTCGCCGCCGCTTCCCATGGGCGCAGGATGATCAACACGCCGCCGAACCCGACCAGGATGGCACTGGCGCGCCGCCAACCGACCTTCTCTCTCAGCAAAGGCACGGACAGGGCGGTCAATACCAACGGCATGGCGAAGCCCAGCGCGGTAACCGTGACCAGCGGCAGGAACGCGAAGCCGTAGACGGTCGAGACCGTGCCAAAGAACCCGTAAACCGTCCGCAGGATATGCCCGCCCGGCTGGCGGGTTTTCAGCGCGGCCAGGCCGCCATGGCGCCACAGCACCGGGGTCATCGCCAGGAAGCCGATATAACCGCGAAACATCACGATCTCGATGATCGGCACGCTTTCGGTCAGCGCTTTTACGAAGGCCGCCCCCAGGGAAAAGATCGCCGAGGCCGCCAGAACGCACATAATCGCGCGCCGGCGGGCGGCCCGAACGGACGCCGCCGCGGTGGGGACTGGCAGGACGGCCTCGGCCATCGGCTAGGGCCGAACGCCGAGGTGCAATCGAGGACACGGGGCGGTGGCCTTGGACGACCGGCTCATGCGGGGCTTCCTCCAATTTTTGGGTTGCGGGCGCTTGAGTCGCGTCCGACCATCCCAACAGTCTATCCCACGAAGCTGCTCCAGGGGGACACCGATGCAGGAAATCGAGTTTCATCGCGCCATGCACCGGGTCGGCGGCCCGCCGAGTGTGATCGTCGACGCCGGCGCGCATGACGGACGATTGACCCTGCCTCTGGCGGAACTCCCCGGTGCGCGGGTCATCGCGTTCGAGCCATTGCCGCCGGTCTTCGCCCGCCTTTGCCAGGCCATCGCCGGTCTGCCTCCGGGCCGGGTGACAGCGCGGCCGGAGGCGTTGTCCGACCAGGCCGGGTCAGTTACCCTGGCGGTGCCGCGGGTCGGCGGGGCGGCGCAGGAGGAATGGGCCTCCATCGCCAAGGACTACGCCGCGATCCAACGTGACGATCCGCGGGTGGAAGCGATCGATCGCTGGACCGTGCAGACCCTGACCCTGGATTCCCTGCATCTGACGGATGTCACCGCCATCAAGATCGACGTCGAAGGCGCCGAGGAGGAGGTGCTGCGCGGTGCCCTGGATACGTTGCGGCGCTGCCGGCCGGTGATTTCGGTGGAAATCGAGGAGCGCCACCGTGCCGGCAGCACGCGCGCCATCCCCGACCTGCTGCGGCCCCTGGGCTACACCGGCTATTTCGAGTTCTATGGCGACTGGCGGTCGATCGAGACCCTCGATATCGAGACGATGCAGAAGGGGTCTCCATCCCCGGCCGCGTTCGAGGTGTCCCACCCCTATGTGTTTGGGTTCTACTTCGTGCCTCCGGAGCGCGTGGCGGACCTGGCGGTGCTGGCTCGCCTGCCGTGATGCGGGGAGATTGGCTATAGATGACGCGAGCATCACAGGCGGGCACCATTATGACCGAGTCTCCATTCGTCCATCATCATGCCGATCTGGGCGACGTGCGCCTGCACTATGTGACGGCCGGACAGGGATTTCCGGTCGTGCTGCTGCATGGCTGGCCGCAAAGCTGGTATGAATGGCGGCATGTGATGAAGGACCTGGCGCGGGATTATCAGGTGATCGCACCGGACCTGCGGGGCCTGGGGGATTCGTCCCGGCCGTTGGATGGTTATGACAAGAAGACAGTCGGCAACGACATCTGGCGGCTGTTGCAGCGGTTGGGCATCGGTTCCTTCTATCTGGTCGGGCATGACTGGGGCGGGCCTACCGCCTATGCGATCGCGGCGGCGCATCCCGACTCGGTAAAGAAACTGGTCATCCTGGACGTGGCGATCCCTGGCGACGGCAGCGCCAATATCAGCCAGGGCGGGCGCCGCTGGCACCACGCCTTCCACCAGACCGCGGACCTGCCGGAAGCCCTGGTCGCCGGCCGTGAGGATATCTATTTCGGCTGGTTTTACCGCAACTACGGCCACCGCCCGGACGCCATCCCCGAAGCCGACATCGCCGAATATCTGCGAGTCTATCGCCAACCGGGCGCTCTGCGGGCGGGATTTTCGTATTATCGCGCCATTCCGCGGGATATCGCCGACAACGAGGCCATTGCCGCGCGCTTTCGTCTGCCGATGCCGGTGCTGGCATTGGGCGGCGACAGCGGATGGGGCCGGCGGATGGAGGTGGTGGAATCCCTCCGTCGGCTCGCCGATGATGTGCAAGGCGGCGTGATCGCGGACTGCGGGCATTGGATGCCGGAGGAGCAGCCGGAGGAATTGCTGCGGCGGATACGGTCGTTCTTTGGGTGATGACTGGGGGTAGATAATTTACCAACGGGCCGGCCCCCGAGGCAAGCATCCGACGGAAAGATTGACTCTCCGGTTAGTGCTTCTCCGTCATGCCGGCGCAGGCCGACATCCACGACTTTCCCAACCTGCAACGACGGAAGTCGTGGATGCTGGCCCTGCTGCCGCCATGACGGAGAGGCACTGTCTGTGGGTCATTGTTTCGGCCGGTTGGTATTACCGCCCAATCTGCCTGACCGACCGACCCGGCTGGCCGCGGATCGATCCTGGGCTACACTCCGCTCATCGCGCGGAGACGCGCCTGCGCTTCGAAGTCCGTGCTCGATCCAACCGTCTGCGCACACCCTCTACCACCGCCCCCACAATCACCAACGGCGCTCGGCTGCACGCCTCCCGCAGAATCTCAAGGCCGACCCCGGTTCCGAACACTGGAAACAAGTCCATTGCGGCGCCGCCATTGGCGAAACTGGCGCGGTCGCCGGTATCCAAATAAGACTCCACTGGCAGCCCTTCCGCCACAATGATGTCATGGTGGGCAAGCTCGATATGGTAATATTCGACCTCGTTCACTTCGGTCTGGGCGATATTGCCTCCGTTGATCAGATACTTCACCGGGATCAACACATCGTCCACGAAGACCGCGTGATCCGGGGAGAGAAACAGATCGCGCGTTGGCTGGTTCGGCGCGAACGCTCCGGCGGCTATGCGGACCGGCCAGACCTTGCGAGGGTCGGGGTGGTGCCGGCAATCAACGAGACGCTTGCCGATCCAGACGATTGACTGCGGTGCGGCGTCAGGTTCCGTCAACACATTGTCACCGATGTTGAGGTCTTCCACCATGACGTCCCCAACGTCGGTTGCGATCCGGGTTCCCGCCGCGAAACAGGGGGCCGGAACATCGGTGGAAATTGAGGTCGTGGCAGCCCCGGTGTTGACGACGAAATTACTCAGGGTGAGGTTCTCGCCGACGATGTTCAGGTTGAAGGTCTGGCCGCCACCCAACTGCATCGTGAGATGGTTGTTGGTATAGGCAATGGCCTTTGCCGCCACGGCAAGGTCGATCCGCGTGACCTTCGTAACCCCGGTAATCGTGCCGGCGAATAGCGCAGGCGTTCCCAGTTCCAGGACACCGCTGTCGATGAAAGCAATGGTCTGACCCTGGGTGGCACCAAGATTGAGATCAACCGTGCCTTTGCCCTGCACCGTCACGATGCCCGAGCCCTGTAGCAACGGATCGATATCGATGGACCCGCCGTTCATGGAGATGGTGCCATCGTTGGTGAAGTCGGTAGCCTGGGGGACCAGAATCTCCATATTATTTCCAGCGACCATGGTCGCTGAAATGGTGCCGCCGGACGTGTTCTTGAAAATGGCCGACTCAATCCAGATGTAGCTGTAGACACCCAACGAACTTGTTGAAGAAATCACACCGCTGTTTTCAAACCTGTGCACACGGGTCGTAATGGCACTGACGACGGCGACCTTACTGGTCGGGCGGGCGTCGATGGTACCGAAATTGAAGATCGCGCTGTTTGTGTCAACGCCATTCAGTTTGATGTGCTGCTCGTATGTGCCACCCGCATCATCGTCCAGCAGGATTTTGGTTCCTGCTCCCAACGTCAGGGTGTTCTCTGATCGGAATATGTTATGCGCCATGCTCTGCGACACAACGCGCACGATGGCGTTATCGAGCGTCTGATCGCCGTGGAAACTGACGATGCCAGAGTCCAGTGTCAGCGTCCCGGGACTTGCTCCGTCCTCCGCCCTGATTACAAATCCGTTGTTGATGTTTACTCTATCTGGTTCATCAGCGGAACTCCCGCCGGTCCTGACGCGCAGCCCTCCCTGCCATTCAACATTGTCCAACGCCGTGACGAAAAACTGGTCCGAGTAGGGAATCTGATAGTCTCCTACGATCGTACCCCCATGTATCGTGCCAAGCTGGTCCAATTTGACTGCCTGGCTTCCCGGCAAGGTGAACGTGCCACCCGCATTATCCATCGTACCCAGCAGGCGCAGTACGCCCCGGCTACCACCAATCCTCTCCACACTGTCCGCATTGTAGGAACCGGACGCGACAACCGTGCCGGTCGAGGCGATCGTGATCGTGCCCTGATTGGTGAAATTGTTCAGGGTCGCCGTGGCATTGCCCGAAACGGCAAGTGTGCCACTGGAAATCGCCAGATTATTCGCAACAGTCAGCCCCCCTGTCACGGCTACCGTATCCTCAAATTTGACTTGTGGTGCTTCGCGCGATTCTCTGACCCGGACGAACGAGGAGGGTCAGTATGTCGGAGCAATGCGGTGCGCTTGGCTATTTCGGGGATGCGCGGCGGGCGGATACCGGCACGTTTTTGCTGGATC
>CAMBXJ010000113.1 GCA_945871455.1 Asaia bogorensis | reverse complement strand
AGATGCCAGCCGCTCGGGAACGGCGATCGCTGTCTCCGCCGGCAGCTTACCTTCGCCGGACAGGCGGTACCAACCGACGTAAAAGCCGACCGCGAGCATCGCACCCATCAGCATGACAGCGCCGGCGGGTAGGCCACGCTCGGGCACGGGGGCTGGGAACGACAGATGGGTCTTGGCCGACATCTCGGCTGCCTCGGCGCGAAAGCGGCGGACCGTCTCTTCCGCGTTCAGGCCGAGCGCCGTGGCGTAAGTACGCAAAAACCCCAGGGCGTACGCGTTAGCTGGAATGGGGTTGATCTGTCCCTGTTCGAGTGCGTCGAGATAGGTTTGGCGAATGCGAAGCAGGGTAGACACGTCCTGCAGCGACCACGCCAGACGCTCGCGCGCCTCCCGCAATTCCACGCCCGCACGGGGCGCGACCGGCGCGTCGTCGGCCACGTTAGGTCCGGCCTTTCGGCCACACCCTATCGCTCGTTCATATCTGCGAATTTGCAGCACCACCGCCCCGTTAATACCTTTGGTCTTGAGGGAATTGTCACCAACTGGTCGGATCGCGGCCCAGCAAGCGGTGCGTGTTTCTAACCCACGCCCCCACCCTTGCCAACTCTCCTAGAGCACCTGCCGCATTGTGCCACGTCGATTCGCAACAACCGAAATCGAGGAAAGCAGGCCCAATTTCCAAATATTGCCAATTTGACGTTTGCAAGACACCGTGATCACAGTGGTAGACCGCGCTCCCGAGCCCAGGTGGTAATCGGCTCCCGCAGGCTAGCGGCTCCGCTGCCGCCGCGCCGGATCGCGGTCAGCACCGGACGAAAGGCGGTGAGGTCGGCCTCCGCCAGCAACGCCTTCACCGGCAGGATTCCGCTCGCCGCCATCGACAATGACGTCAGGCCCAGCCCGGCGAGCACCAACGCCTCCAACGGGCGGGACGCCGCTTCGCCGCACAGGGAAATCGGCACGTTCGCCGCATTGGCCATGGTCAGAAGCTGTTCCAATAGGTCCAGCATGGGCTGTGAAAGAATATCGTACCGGTCGGCCAGGGACGGCGTGCCCCGATCGGCGGCGAACAGGAATTGTAACAGGTCGTTCGATCCCACGGAGATGAAATCGGCTTCCCGAAGCAGATCCTTAAGCTGCCACATCAGCGCCGGAACTTCCAGCATGGTGCCGATCGACAGGCTGGACGGCGACGGGCGGATGCGTTTGGCTTCCGCGAGCAGCAAGGTCTTGGCAGCACGAAACTCCGCGACCGTCGCCACCATGGGAAACATCACCGACAGCGGCCTTCCGCCAGCCGCCAGCAACAGGGCACGCAGCTGGCGCCGCAACAAGGCCGGACGATCCAGGCCGATGCGGATGGATCGCCACCCCATCGCCGGGTTTTCCTCGTCACTGACCGTTCCAGGCAGCAGTTTGTCCGCGCCCAGGTCCAGGGTGCGGAACAGCACTGGTCGATCTCCCGCGGCATCGAGAGCCCGCGCATAGATCGACGATTGTTCAGCAACATCGGCCAAGGACCCGCGGGCCAGCATAGCGATTTCGGTGCGAAACAGGCCGATCCCGTCCGCGCCGGTCCGGTCCAGTTGCGCCAGCTCAAGCGCCAGGCCGACATTCAGCATCAATTTAATCCGCACGCCGTCAGCGGTGGAAGCCGGACGAGAGCGCAACTCTCCCCAGGCCGCATGTTGAGCGGTTCGGGCCTGTTGAGCCCGGGCATAATATTGGTGCAGTTCGGCTTCGGGCCGGAGCATCAGCTGCCCCTCGTCGCCGTCGACGATGGCCTCGTCGCCAGGCTGGGCGGTATCCAACATGCCGCGCGTGCCACCGACCGCCGGAATATCCAGAGCCCGCGCGACGATGGCGGCGTGTCCCGATGAGGTGCCTTCCTCAATCGCTACACCCGCAATCCCACGCGCATGCCAGTCCAGCAATTCGGCTGGCCCTAACCGACGAGCCAATAGGATGGAACCTGGCAGTACGGGTTGGACCGGACTGGCGCCGGTGAGCGCGGTCAATAGCCGTTCGGCCATGTCCTCGATATCAGCCAGGCGCTCTCGTAGATAGGGATCGCTGATCCGCCGCATGCGGTCGTGCAATTCGCTCGCGACCCGCTGAACCGCGGCTTCGGCGGTCAGCCCGCCCCGGATTACATCGCCGACCCGTCGCAGCCAACCGGCATCGGCGGCCACCAGCCGATAGGCTTCCAGTACTTCCCGGGAGGCAACTAAATCCTCCGGCCGGTTGGCGCGAGCGGCGGTTTGCGGCACGCCGGCAATCAGCTCATCCAGACCACGCTGCATCCGTTCGGCCGTCTCGTGCAGACGAGTCAGTTCAAGGTCCGGATCGTCGGCCAGCAGGCGGATGCCGGTCCGCAAAGTGCCATGTACTATGGTCGGCCCGATGGCGATGCCGGTCATAAGCGTCATTCCGGCGAATACCCGCGGCACCGTCCCGCCCAGGCCTTCCGATGGCCCGTCGGAACCGCCGCCGGTTGTCGGCAGCAGCTCCCCAAGAAGCATCGCCACCGTTTCCAGTTCGTCGATCTCGTCTTCGGTGAAGTGCCGCGGGGCACGATTCTGCACCGCCAGCACACCGAGGGTGCGTCCCGACCGTCGGACCGGCACGGCCAACATCGAGGCAAATGGCTCCTCGCCAGTTTCAGGACGGTAGACAAAGGCGGGATGGTTCTGGGCATCGGGCAGGTTCATCACGGACGCGGTGGCCGCGCAGAGGCCGATAATCCCTTCTCCAACCCGAAGTCGGGTGCGTCCGACCGCAAACGTGTTCAGCCCTTCGGTCGCCGCGAGTTCCATGACATCGCCGCCACGGTTGACGTAGATCGAGCACACCTCGCTGACCAGCTCCGACGCGATCAGGCGTACCATATCAGGCAGAGGAACCGCCGCATTGGCACGCATGTCGCGCAGACGGGCCACGATGCGATGCGGCGGGATCATGTCATCGCTCCCGCGGCCGGGCAGGTTTCCGGCATCTGGGGCGCTTGTCCAGGCAATCCTGTCCGGAGCGCCCTTGGGGATGACCGGTCCCGGTGCATGAGCTGTTGGATCAGCAGGTCTGTCGGTTTAGCAGTGCGGTGACGGCTTGATCCACCAGTTCCGCGATAATCTCCGTGACGGCTTGTTCAGCGGTCACCATACCGACGGATTGACCGGCCATGACCGAGCCGTTCTCTACGTCTCCATCTATCACGGCCCGCCGCAGCGCACCCGCCCAGAAATGCTCGATAGCCAGCTGCGCGTCTTCCTTGTTCAGTTCGCCAGCCTGAAATCTGTCTCGCGTTTCTGCCTGGTGACGCAGAAATCGCTTGGTGCCTTCGTTGACCAGGCCGCGTACCGGGATGACAGGAAACCGCTCATCCAGTTGAATTGATGGCACCGCATCGCGCGCATTGGCGCGGTAGAAGGCTTTCTTGAAGTTGGGATGGGCGATCGACTCGGCGGCGGCGGCGAAGCGAGAGCCGAGCTGTGCACCGGATGCCCCCATTTCGAGGTAGGCAAGGATGGCCTCCCCGCGGCCGAGCCCACCGGCGACGAACACTGGAACGTCTTTAATATGAGGCAGAATCTCCTGAGCCAGGACGGTTAGTGACACCGGGCCGATATGACCGCCGGCCTCGGATCCCTCGATCACCAGAGCATCCGCGCCGGACCGTATCAGGCGCTTTGCCAGCACCAAAGCCGGCGTAAACGCTATGAGCTTGGCCCCGCTATCTTTAACGGCTCGCACAGCGTTACCGGGTGGAATGCCACCAGCCAGCACGATATGGCCGACTCCTGCTTCCACACAAACCCGGACCAGATCGTCCAGTTGCGGGTGCATGGTGATCAGGTTAACGCCAAACGGTCGGCTGGTCAGGGCCTTGGTGGCGGCAATCTCGGCAGCCAGCAGGTCAGGACCCATCGAGCCGCACGCGATCACCCCGAAACCACCAGCGTTAGAGATCGCGGACACCAGATGGCGCTCGCTCACCCAGCTCATGGCGCCCCCGAGAAGGGCGAATTCGCAACCGAGGAACGCGGTGCCGCGTGACCACAGCCGATCCAGGCGGGCGCGGGCCACCGCCCTGGCGTCTCCGGTGGGGGGGGTATCAGGTAGCATCAAGGCCATACGCGGTATGAAGGGCCCGGACCGCGAGTTCGGTGTATTCGGCGGCGATCAGGACACTGACCTTGATTTCGCTGGTTGATATGACCTGTATATTGATCGCCTTGTCAGCGAGGGTCCGAAACATCGTATTGGCGATCCCAGCATGGCTACGCATGCCCACACCTACCACGCTGATCTTTGCAACGTTGGCGTCTTCCAACAGCTCGTCATACCCGATTTGTGACTTAATGCCGCCGAGCGCGGCGTGAGCACGCGCCAAATCGGTCTTCCCGACGGTAAAGGTCATGTCGGTCGTACCGTCGGCCGCAACATTCTGCACGATCATATCAACATTGACGTTTTGATCGGCCAGAGCCCCGAAGATGGTCGCCGCGATGCCAGGTCGGTCGGGCACCCGCCGCACGGTGATCTTTGCCTCATCCCGCGAGTAGGCGATCCCGGACACATTTTCTTTTTCCACGATCTCGTCCTCATCCACTACCATCGTACCGGGCTGGTCCGAGAAACTGGACAGGACCTGCACGCGCACCCGTTCGTTCATCGCCAGCTCGACGCTCCGAGTTTGCAACACCTTCGCACCGACGGATGCCAGCTCCAACATCTCCTCATAGCTGATCTTTGAAAGCTTGCGGGCTTTCGGTACGATGCGAGGATCAGTGGTATAGACGCCGTCGACGTCGGTATAGATGTCGCAACGCTCTGCCTTCAGCCCGGCGGCGAGTGCGACGGCCGAGGTGTCGGAGCCGCCGCGCCCCAGGGTGGTGATCCGATTATCAGGGCCGATGCCCTGGAATCCGGCAATGACAGCGACCCGACCACTGTCCATCTGGCGCATCAATTCGCTGCCCTCGATCGATTTTATGCGAGCCTTGCCATGCGCGTTGTCGGTGCCAATCGCGATCTGCCACCCTTGCCAGGACCGCGCATCGATCCCGATATCCTGGAGCGCTATGGCCAGCAGGCCGGATGTCACTTGCTCGCCCGTAGCGACGACAGCGTCGTACTCCCGTGCATCATGCAGAGGGGACAGATCGCTGCAATATTTTACCAGTTGGTTGGTAACACCCGACATGGCGGACACCACGACGGCCACCTGGTTGCCATTATCGACCTCCCGCCTCACACGGAGAGCCACATTGCGAATTCGGTCCAGATCGGCGACGGATGTGCCGCCAAATTTCATAACGATGCGTGCCATGTACCAAAGATCGTGTGTCAGGGTTCAGGAGTATCTCGGTTCGATCGGCGCCAGCCACATGTCCGATCCGGGCCCGGCCAACCGCTACGGAAGACAGCGGCCAAAGGTTGCCCGGATCCCCTAGCGTGGGCTGGCGCCGACCGAGCCCAGACACTACCCAGGGATCGGTCGTGATGTAGACATACTGGCGCTCGGCATGAGGGGCAACCATGAGCAACGAAACCGTTTCAGTCGCTGAGATCGCCCGGTTTAATGCCTTGGCCGCCGAATGGTGGAATCCGAACGGGCCGATGCGTCCGCTTCACCAGATGAACCCAGCCCGGATCGACTGGATCGTGACGCGCATCGACCGTCGGTTTCCCGACCGTTCTCACGTTCGCATTCTCGATCTTGGCTGTGGCGCGGGGATAGCCTCCGAGGCACTGGCTCGGGCCGGATTCGATGTTCTTGGGATGGATGCCGCGGCAGACGCCATCGAGGCTGGCCGAATTCACGCCCAGGGGCAGGACCAGCTCCACCTACGTTACCAGGTGGGCTTGGCGGAGGACCTGCTGGGTGACGGCACGCTGTTCGATGTAGTCACCGCGCTGGAAGTCATCGAACATGTGCCTGATCCGGCGATCTTCGTCCGACTTTTGCGCCGTCTGCTGAAGCCGTCGGGGTTGATCTTCCTTTCGACACTTAATCGGACCCCGGAATCCTTTGCCGCCGCCAAAATAGGGGCCGAGTACTTGCTGCGCTACCTTCCGGTCGGTACACATGATTGGCGGAAATTCATCAAACCATCAGAAATGGCGCTGTTTCTGCGCGATGCCGGCCTTTTCCTGTCCGATTCCGCCGGGTTGTCGGTCGACCCGGGACAAGGAGGTTGGCGTACGGGGCGGAACTTGCGGGTCGGCTACCTGATTGAAGCAACGGGGTGACCGGCCGATTCCAAAGGAGATGGAGAGGGCCGCGGCAGTTCTGAGCAAAAACTACCGTGGTTCAGGGAATGGCGCCCTTGCCGACACCAGGCGGTACATCGGTCAATGTTTCGACCGATTTTTATAAGACCGGCCGCTATCGGGACGGGGGGGGTGCAAGAGGTGTTTGCTCCACCGTCATCGAAGCGGCAGTCGGGACATTCAGCCAGTCCCTCAGGTTGCGCCGGATCTGGAACTCCAGTTCCACGTTCATGTCGCTCATCATCGCGACGACCAGATCATACAGACGTCCGCGCAGGCCGCCCGAACCCCCCGAACTGGTGCGCGAAACCCGAGCCTCCACAAATCCCGCCTGCCCGCCATCATCGCGGAAGATCGTCAGCGAGACCGCCATGGAGCCGCTGATCGCATCCCCCCGCTGCGTCAACGACCCATCCTGGATTGCAAGCACCGCTCGGCCGCCCCCACCCAGCGGGCTGAGCCGGTCACGTCCCATGGTTGTCAGCGCATCAACCGGCCGGACCGGCGCCAGCCCACTGACGTCCGCACCGGTCCCCGATGGAACGAAGCGAGGCTCGATTTCGAGAGCCGCGACATTCAACCGGATCGGCGGCAGATAGTCATAGTGCAGCGGCGGAAAGTCACGCCGTTCTTCGCCCCCCCCGCAAGCCGCGACCAGCAGGCTCAACAGCAGGGCCGCGATACGGATCGGGTGGGCGGCTGACAGCATGGCATTGTGACTCCGGGACAAAGGCGTGGCGTTTGGACACGTCAACCCATCAGGGGACGACATCCGGCATGCCCTGCACCCCGTCGCGCTGGAAGCGAAAATCGTAATTACAGAACTCACAGGTCACGACAATTTCGCTGCAGACCGTCATATGGTCTAGATCGTCCACCGGAAACCCTTCCAGGATCCCCGCCAGTCGCGCCCGGGAGCAGCGGCATCCATAGGAAAGCGAGCGTGCGAGATCCACCGCCACGCCTTCGCTATGGAACAGCCGATAGAGCAGCCGTTCCGACGGCAGGTCGTCGTCCAGCAATTCCGCATCGGTCACGGTGCCCGCGAGGACACAGGCGGTACGCCAGCTTTCCGCCCCCGCCTCGTCGTCCATCGCCGGGTCGATGCCGCCGATGCCGGCGACTTTCTCCAGGATCAATGCCGCGGCTCGCCACCCGTGTTCGGTCTGTGCGCAGGCCAGGTGAACGAAGCACTGAAGCTGTTCGCTGGTAGTGAAATAATGGCCGGCCATTGCCGCCAGCGAGTTGCCCTCAATGGTGACGATGCCCTGGTGGCGCTGTTGGTCGACGCCCTCGTCCACGGTGAAGGCCAGATAGCCGGTGCCCAGCAGCGCGTCGGCGGTTGGGGTCGGGTTGCTGTCCAGCAAGGTCGCCAGCGCCTCCGGCTTGGCCCTGGCATACCCGCGCAATTCCCCTGTATGGGTGCAGTCGGCCAGCAACATGGTCACCGGTCCGTTGCCCTTGGCGTGCAGACTGAACGAGCCTCGGAATTTCAGCGCCGTGGACAGGCCAGCGGCCAGGGCGAGCGCTTGGCCGGCTAACGCGGTAATCACCGGATGGTTCGGCTGGCGGGTCAGCAGCGAGTCGGCCAGCGGCCCGAGCCGAACCAGCCGCCCGCGCACCGGACGTTGTGGCAGGTAGAATGGCACGACGCCGCGCGGCACCACGATATCGGGAACCGGCGGGCGACCGCCGTCGAGGAAGGCAGGAGTGTCGGACATAGTCCCATGATAGGCATCGTACCGAGAGGGTTCAACGACCGAGCATTACATCAGCGGTTTTCAACGCGGACGAATCGCAATTTGTGCCCGACGATCGGCGATGGGGTCGCTCCGTCCGATCCGCCACGGTCCCCCGACTATCGTCATGGACGCCCTGATAGTCCCTTGCCGCCTGATTCCTGACACATTCTGCATCAAAAAAATCCCATCAAATCATGTTCGGAACGATCACCGCTTGGGTCAGCCGCTCCGCCGCCGCGGTCGCGGCACGGCCGGCCTTGGTGAGATAGTACCGGTATGTCCCGGTCAACCGCTTGATCACGCCAAGGTCCAGCACCCGGCGCAGATGTCTGGACAACCGGTTGGGGGAGAACATCTCCAGTTCAGGGAGCAGATCGGAACGACGTATATCGGCGAGATAAACCGCCTCGGTATATTGAGTCAGAGAATCGTGTGGAGATTCTTAAGTCAAATGTGATGATGCGGTAGCGGTGAAGCAGGGGGGATCGATCTTCGACGGGTGATGCCCACGCTGGTCAATCAGGCCGAACTTCCCTCGTCCCGATAACGGATATCCCGTGTGCAACGCTCTTGGGCTGCTACTGGTGTGGACGGGGGATCACGCGCCGTATCATGAAGCGGCGGGGTGCGATTGCCACGCTTCGGACCAATCCGTGCTACCTGACCGTCCATGGAAACCAAACCACCGATCCCGCTTGCCGTCCTCGTCGGCATTCAGACGCCTGATGTCGACGACGTCGCACACGAAGCCAGCCTTGAGGAATTGGGGCGCCTGGTGAAGACGCTGGGCTATGAGGTGATCGGCACAGTGTCGCAAAAGCGGGAGGGTACTGGCGCGGGGTTGCTGCTGGGCAGCGGCAAGCTTGCAGAACTGGCGGCATTGACCGGTGGTACCGGTGTGGTCGGCTCGATGGCGCCCCCCCCGAAGTCCAAGGCGCGGCAGCGGTTTGAAAGCGCCGCCGCAACGATCAATCCGACCGACCCCGACTCTGCTGGCCCAGGTCAGGGCGTCACCCGCAAGCCCGAGTTCGTCATTGTCGATCATGAGCTCTCACCCAGCCAGATCCGCAACCTGGAGCGCGCCACCGGCGCCCAGGTGCTGGACCGCACTGGCGTCATCGTCGAAATCTTCCACCGCCACGCCAACACCCGCGAGGCAAAGCTGCAAGTCGAGATGGCGCGCCTGAAATACGTCGCCCCCCGCATGCGGGAATCCTCGGCGGGTGGCGGACGGCAGCAAGGCCCGGGCGCTGGTGAAAGCACCCTGGACCTCGATCGCCGCAAGATCCGAGACCGCCTCTCGGAGCTGAAGGACCAACTGGAAGCGGTGCAGCGCGACAGCGACCAGCGCCGCTCCGCGCGCCGCGACCAGCTACGGGTTGCCCTGGTCGGCTACACCAATGCGGGCAAATCCTCGTTGATGCGGGCCCTCACCGGAAGCCAGGTGCTAGTGGAGGACAAGTTGTTCGCCACGCTCGACACCACCGTTCGCGCGCTGCAGCCGGAGACCCGTCCCCGCGTGCTGGTCTCCGACACGGTCGGCTTCATCAAGCAATTGCCGCACGACCTGGTGGCTTCCTTCCGCTCCACCTTGGCCGAAGCGCTGGAGGCCTCGCTGCTGTTGTTCGTGGTCGACGCATCGGATCCGACATCTGAGGCGCAGCTAGAGGTGAGTCGTAGTGTGCTCCGTGAGATCGGGGCTGATGTGGTTCCCTCCCGCCTGGTGCTGAACAAACTTGACCGGGTGGACGCGGCCGGGCGCGCGGCCCTGATGGAGAAGCATCCAGATGCGATCCTCCTCTCCGCTCACGCGCCCGAGGATGTGAGCGCGCTGCGTGATACCATCATCGCATTCTTCGAGGCGGCGAGGGTGGAGGATGTCCTGGTGCTGCCCTATGCGAAACAAGG
>CAMBXJ010000112.1 GCA_945871455.1 Asaia bogorensis | reverse complement strand
GGCGTGGTCGTGGTGGTTCTGACGTTCCTGCTGATGGATGTGCTGGACAACGCCGGCACCTTGATTGCCACGACGCGGAAAGCCGGCCTGCTGAACAAGGACGGCTCCATCCCGCGGCTGCGCGAAGCTCTCCTGGCCGACAGCGGCGGTGCCATCGTCGGCGCCGCGCTCGGCACCAGCACCACCACCAGCTATATCGAAAGTTCGGCGGGCATCCAGGCCGGCGGGCGCACCGGGCTGACCGCCGTCGTGGTCGGCGTGCTGTTTCTGGCGACCCTGTTCTTCGCGCCGCTGGCCACATCAATCCCCGCCTTCGCCACCGCGCCGGCTCTGGTGTTCGTGGCCTGCATGATGGCGAGCAGCCTGGCAGAGATCGACTGGAACGACGTGACGGACTTCGTGCCCGCGGTCATCGTCGCCTTGGCAATGCCGCTCACCTTCTCGATCGCCACCGGTATCGGCCTGGGCTTCATCGCCTATGCGCTGGTCAAGCTCCTCGCCGGCCGTCCGGCTGAAGTTCCGGGGGCGGTCTGGCTGATCGCGGGATTGTCGGGCGCGAAGTTCGCCACGATCTAGAGCATGATCGTGCTGAGCGGGCCGTAACAGCGCGTGAATCATGCGATTAAACAAAGAGCTAGAGCGGTTTCCCGTTTCCAGTCAGCGTGAAACCGCTCTAGCCCGCCGCGCCCGCCAGTTCCGCCCTCCGGCGGGACCGCCAGTCGCTGGTCAGGCCCATGATGGCCGTCATGACCATGAAGATCACGGACGAATAGAACACCCAGCGCGGCAGATTGTGATCCATGATCCAGCCGCCGATCAGCGGACCGACGGTGCCGCCGATATTGAAGCCGGTGGTAACGATGCCAAACACCCGGCCGAACGCGCCAGGCGGGGAGGCGGCACGGACCAGCATATCCCGGGAGGGAGAGATCATGCCGGACAGGAATCCCGCCGCCATCATGACGCCGGCCAACAACAGCGGCCCCAGGTCGATCGTACCCACCAGCAGGATCATGACCGCGGCGCCACCGAAGCCTATGGCCGCGACCTCTCCATGTCGCTTGGTGGCATCGGCGATGAAGCCGCCGGCCAGCACACCCACCGCGCTCGCGAACAGAAACGCGGACAACGCCACGTTGGCGGCGGACAAGGTCAGGTCGTACAGGCTGGTCAGTGCCACGGCGGAGTAGTTGGTCAGCGCCCCGCTGGACAGGCTGAGCAAGGTGAAGAACCCGACCAGACTGATCACGGCCGGGCTGAGCAGCCGTCGCAACGGGATGTCCGTCGCGCCGGCCGGCATGCGGGCCGCGGCCGCGCGGTCCATCCATCGGGCGGCCATCAGCGGCAGGGCGACGGCGATGGAGATCGCTCCGGCAAGCATGATCGCGATGTTCATGCCCCAGGCTTCCGTCATCAGCAGCATCATGATGGGCGCCATGGCGCTGCCCAGGAAACCCGAAAACGTGTGCAGGGAGAAGGATCTGCCCAGGCGAGACGGCTCGATGACAGAGCCGAGGATCGAGTAGTCGGCGGGATGGTAGACCGCATTGGCGATGCCCAGCAGGACCGACGCCGCCAGCAGGCATGGATAGGTCGGATAGAGGCCGATCAGCACATAGGACAGACCCCCGAGCACCAGTCCCGCGACCAGCACACGGCGGGCGCCGTAGCGATCCACCGCGTAACCCATCGGGGTCTGAACCAGGCCGCTGACCACGTTGAACACGGTCAGGGCAAGGCCAAGCTCGACGTAGCCGACGTCGAGCTTCTGTTTCAGCAGCGGGAAGAGGGGGATCAGGACGAGATAGTGGAAATGGCTGACCCAATGCGCGGCACAGATCAGGCCCAGGGCCTGAAATTCCGCGGCCTTGCCAGTGCGTGGGGCGGTCATCGGGTCAGCCTTTGTCCATCGGTTGAACCTTCACGTGTCAGCCGGGCCTGTGCGCTGAGGTTTGCCCGATAGGCTCTACCCCGGTGCGCGGACGCGCAGGTTCAGGCGAACGCGCGTTTGACGCGAGCCCAGTCTTCGATCGCGCCTTCCTCCCCCGGGGTAATCGGAATGACGAACTGGTTCCATCCGGCATCGCGCAGGGCTTCTATGCGTTGCTTCAATTCCTGCTCGGTCGCGGTGAAGGTGGTGCGGCGGATCAGTTCGGCGTTGACGAACTGCTTCTCCTCGGGCTTCACGAAGACGAAGTGCCCGCGATGGTTCATCAGGTAGCGGGCGTCCTTCGGCTCGAACTCGCGCGCGACCTTGATGTAGCCGTCGATGCTTTCCTGGGTGGATGGCGGGACTTCCGACGTGTTCTTCCAGCCGTTCATGTCCAGATCGGCGGCACGGTGCAGCAACACGGCGGCGCGAGGACCGGCCTGGCGCATGGCGCGGGGACTGTCGGCGGGTTCGCCCGGTTCAAGCACGCAGCCGCAAACCCAGGCCGTGGTATAGAGGTCTGACGTGGATCGCCCGGCGGCTTCCCAATCCTTCTTCATGCCGTCCAGCGCGCCCATGGCGCCGGGCACGTCGCTGATAAAGGTCTTCCAGGCGGCGCCCAGTTTACCCACCAGCGCCTGGGATTTCGGGCCATAGGCCGAAATATGCAGTTTGATCGGATCCTTGAGATTGAACAGGTTGGCATCCGGATTGAGGAAGCGGATTTTCCGCTGCTTGCCCTCGACGTCGGTTTCCAGGGTTTCCCCGTTCAGCAGGCCGTAGACGACACGGATATACTCCTCCATGTCGGCCAGCTTCATCGCATTCAGGCCCATGGCGCGCCGAGCGGAAAATCCGGTGCCGACGCCGAAATCGAGCCGGCCGGGCGCCAGACCGTTCAAGGTCGCAAAGGCGTTGGCGGTGACCGGGGCGATGCGGTTGGATGGCACCAACACGCCGGTGCCGAGGCGGATCTTGCTGGTCTTCACCGCCGCGGCGCCCATGGCAACGAAGCAATCGGCGGTGATCATCTGCGTGTCGTAGAACCAGGCGTGGGAGAAGCCCAGTTCCTCGGCGCGTTGGGCGAGCTTCCAGGAGTCGCTGGAGGTGGCGATACCGATGCCGAATTCCATGATGCAGGCTTCCTCTTGGCGTTGGTTATTGTTGGCGATGGGTCGTTGCGCCCAGGTTATCGCGGGATCGGGAACTGGGGAAGGAGACGCATTGCGATCTCGTGGCGCCGATTGACCTCTACCGCCGCGGCTCCGTACGGATGGACCCGTCGAGCAGCCGTGGCCGGATAGCGATCCGACGGAAGCCCCCGGTGGCAGCCTGTCTATGGACCGGCACGGCTTCGCTGCCGTTCCCACGGAAGCATGGCTGAAACTGTTGGCATGATAGCTGCTGAGTTGGTCGGTTGAGACGATTCGCATCCAAATCATGGTTCGACGGACGGATTTGATTTAATAGTTGGAATAGGGCACTATTTCATATCAATTGAGAGCGCGTCATGTGGGACAATTCATGGCGGAACAGGGGCGAGGCTCGGTTCGAATGGAGGCGGCATTGGATAGACGGATTCTGGCGTTAACGGGCCTGGTTGCGGTCTGCCTGACCTTCGGCACGGGAACCGCGAAGGCCGATGCGGTCACCACCTGGAACAACGAATTGCTTTCGGTGGTCCGGCAGACCTCTAGCCTGCTCGTCACGGGACCGCCCGTGGGTGCGCGCCAGATCGCGATCCTCGGCACTTCCATGTTCGAGGCGGTCAATGCCGCCAGCGGGTCCCCCTATGCCCCGTACGCCTATGCCGGCGGTCCCGTCAGCGGTGTCTCGGCCGAGGCGGCGGCGCTCGCGGCCGGCTATGCGGCGATGACCAGCATCTATTCCGACCCGCTGTGGCTGCTTCCGACCGGCGGCAACGCGACCTTGATCAACACGACCATCCTGCCGCAGATCACCCAGACCTATAACACCGCATTGTCCAACCTTTACGCGTCCGCGGGAGGCAATCCCGGCAGTATCCTGGCGATCGACAACGGTCTTGCCCTGGGGCAGGCCGCCGCCACCAGCGTCACCGCCGCACGGGCCAGTGACGGGGCGACCGCCGCGATTGTCGACGGCCTGACCCCACAGATGGCGCCAGGGTCGGGCACGGTGCCGGGGGTCTATGTGCCGCCCACCAGCCGGCCGGCGATGCTGCCAAAATGGGGTGATCTGGTTACGCCATTCGGCATGACGACCACGCAAAAAAACGACATCAAGGCTTCGGTCGAAAACACGCTACCCGCCCTCGGGACAGCGGACTACGCGCTGGGCTTGCTGGAAACCCAATGCATGGGCTTCAACACGGGGGCACCGTTGTCGGGTGCGGCCCAGACCGCGTGCGCGAATGCCGGATTTTCGGGCCGTACCGCGGCGCAGGTCGAAGCCGCCCTGTTCTGGAACGATCCGGGTAGCACAATCCACCCGCCCGGACATTGGCTGCAAATCGCGACCACGATCCTGAACGATCGCAATGCGTCGCTGCTGGACAAAGCGCGCCTGAGCTCACTAGTGGGGATGGGTCTGACCGACGCCGGCATCCTCGCCTGGGACATCAAGTACGACCTCAATGTCTGGCGGCCGATCACCGCGATCCGCAACTGCGCAGTCGACACGGCGACCGGCACGGTGACCTGGAATGCCAGTTACACGACCTGCGATACGTCCTGGCAGTCGCTGATCGCGACGCCGCCGCATCCTGACTATATCGCCGGACATCCGGCGTTCAGTGCCGCCGCCGCCACCATCATCACGGGCTTCTTCGGCACCGACGACATACAGTTCTGCAGCACGTCCGATGCCTATACGAATGGCAGTCTTGGCGCGGTTCCGGAAATCACGATGTGCTTCGACTCGATTTCCGCGGCCTCGAACGGCCCCCTGGGGTCAACCTATAGCCGCGTCCTGGGCGGTATCCATACGCCTTGGGCGGTTGACGATGCCGAAGCGATCGGCGTTCAGGTCGGGAGCCGGATCCTGCTGAACAACAACATTCCCGAGCCGGCGTCACTGGCGCTGTTCGCGCTTTCGGCGGCGCTCCTCGGTGGGATCCGCCGGCGCGCCACACGCGCTTGAGATCGGAGCCTGGCGGGCCGGGTTTCGAGTCGCGGATATCACTGGGGCGGGACAAGATCCGTGAAAGCGCAACGACGCGGCGTGCTGGGAAGCACTATCGGTGTGGGCGGAGCTTTGCTGGTGCAGGGGCCGGTTGCCGAGGCGAGGTCGCGGCGCCCGGCGCCGACAGCCGCACCTACGCCATCGACCTGCTCGGCCAACCGGACAGCGAGGAAAACCGTTCAGGAATCGCCCTGAGCCCGCCGTGGTTTCGGGATCGTGCCGATGATGTCGGTCTCGGCCAGATGTTCCAGCGTGGCGCCGTCCAGGCCCAGCATCCCGGTCAGGATCGCCGCGTTATGTTCGCCCAAGGTCGGCGCCAGCAGGCGAGGCGCCGGGGCCAGCCCACCTTCCCGGAACGGTGGGGACGATTGCCAATGCGGGCCAATGAACGGACGGTCCACCCGATGCCAGAAACCGCGTGCCACCAGATGCGGGTCCCGGTCCAGATCGAACGGCAGGCGCGCGACTCCGGCCGGCACGCCGATTGCCTGTAGTTCCGCCATCATGGCATCCGCATCGCGCCCGCCGGTCCAGGCGTTGATCGTCGCTTCCAACTCATCTTCCCGGGCGCGACGGGCGTTCGTATCCAGATCGGCCAGGTCGGCACGACCCATTGCACCGCACAACGCTTGCCAATCAGTGTCGTGACGGACCGCTATCACCAGCCAGGAGTCTTCTCCGGCGCAACGAAATGCGCCGTGCGGGACGTAGACCTGGTGGCGATTGCCGATCCGCGGCGACACATGCCCCAGCGCCGATTGTTCGATCATCGGGCCTGCCACCAGGGGCAACATGCATTCCACCTGCGACAGGTCGATGTTCTGACCCTCCCCGGTGCGTTGCTGATGCAACAGGCCGGTGATCAGCGCGGCGGCGGCGTTGAACCCGCCGATCGGATCGCCATAGGCCGTCTGATTCATGGTGGGGGGATGATGCGGAAAGCCCGTCACCATCGGCAACCCGGACGCCTGTTCCAGGGTCGACCCATAGGCCCGACAGGACGACCATGCATTGTGGGAGCCGAACGCCGGCATCGACACCATCACCAAGCCTGGTCGGACGTCTTTCAATACACTGTAGTCCAGACCGAGCTTGGTCAGGACTTCGCTGGAATAGTTTTCGATGACCGCATGGGCCGTCGAAACCAGCTTCTTCAGCAGGTCCGCGCCTTCCGGGCGAGCGAGATCGAGTGTCACGCCCTTCTTGTTGCGGTTCATCAGTTGGAACCAGGGGATCTTCTCATAACGCTGTTCGGCGATGAACTGCGCCCTCAGGTCGGTGCCGCGCCACCAGTCGGGATACTGGCAGGCTTCGACCTTGATGATCTCCGCCCCAAGGTCGGCCAAATGGCGGGCGGCGGTCGGGCCGGCCCAACCCATGGTCAGGTCGATGATGCGCAGACCTTCCAAGGCCAGCGATCCCTCGGGCGCGGGGCCGGAAGGGCGAGGGGAGGGGGAGATCGACCAGAGCGGATGATCTTCCCCGGCCTTGGGGGCCTCCCCTCCTTGACGCGGCGGTGTGCGGGTCAGGTGCTGCGGCAGGATCGGGCCTTCGAACCCGATCTCGCCCATGCGGACCGGCACGAAGGCGCCGCGCTCCCGATGGACATGCTGTTCCAACAGTTCGGCCATGGTTGGCACAACCGCCATGGGCAGCTTGTATTCAAGGCCGAGCGCGAACCATTCCTCGGCGGTTTTCGTTAGCCAGATGGGGGCGAACAGGGCGTCGATTTCATGGGCGTGTTGCAGGCGGTCGGTTTGCAGCGAAAACCGAGGCTCACGCGCAAGGTTGGGCATGCCCATCATGGCGCAGATGCCGCGCCATTGCCCCGGGGTGACGATGGTGACGCCGATCATGCCCTGCTTTGTCGGGAAAATGCCGACCGGGTAATTGCGGCCGAATCGGTTGACACCGGGACGCTTGCGGGATCCCCCGAGGTCCCAGCCGACCGCGGCCTCATATTCGGCGATATTGACCGCGGTTTCGTGCAAACTGACCGAAAACCGCCGCGCCCCCCGCGCTCGCCCATACAAACCGCCGGCCGAGGCGATAAAGGCCGCCAGACCGGCGACGATGGCGGATTGGTTGTCGGTGGCCAGGATGGGTGGCCCCTCCGCCGGGCCGGTCAGCATGACCAGACCGGCAAGCGCGCGCACCAGCGATTCGGTTGCGGCATGATCGCGATAGGGGCCGCTGTCGCCGAACCACGAAACCGCGGTGATTGCCAGCCCGGGATGCTCGGTCCGCAGGCGGTCATGCGACAGCGGCGAGGCTTCGATCTCGGCCGGCGGACGCCCATCCAGCAGAATGTCGGCCCCGGGCAAGAGAGCGGCAATGGCTTGCGGGGATCCCGTCACGCTGCGCTTGTTCGTGTTCAGCCAGGCGAACAACCCGCTCTCGCCGTTTTCCACGATGGGTGGGAAGGCGCGCATTGGATCGCCGCCCGTTGGCTCCAGCTTGATGACATCGGCGCCGAAATCGGCAAACAGCTTGCCGCAGTAGTCCAGCCCGACGCCGGAGCCGATTTGCAGAATACGGTAGGAGGATAAGGGCATCTATTCTGTCCGGTGCAACGACGACGACTTAATGGTCTACGCCGTTGATTTTGAGGGGAGCGTGGCACGGATCTCTCCCACCGTCATGGCGGGTGCAGACCCGCCATCCACGACTTCCTCGCGGTCCAGGGGAGAAAGTCGTGGATGCCGGCCTGCGCCGGCATGACCGTGGGAGAGAGCCGAACTCCGACCCTTTTATTATCAATGGAACGGACCACTATGGCCGCATGGTAAAGAACGACTGTCCAGGCGTTCGCAGCGGGGCCGCCATGCTGGCCCACTCGCACAGCAACGGCCTGGTGTCGCGCGGGTCGATGATTTCTTCGATCAGGAATGCCTCGGCCGAACGGAACGGAGAGCGCATCATCTGCAACCGCTCCTCGATTTCCGTGAGCTTGGCCGCCGGATCGTCAGCGGCGGCGATCTCGGCGCGATAGGCAGCTTCCACGCCGCCTTCCAGCGGCAGTGAGCCCCAGTTGCCGGACGGCCAGGAATAGCGGATCGGGGTCTGCGTGTGCGGCACATGCGCGCCCCCGCCAACGCCGAAGACGTTGCGAATGATGATCGGGCACCAGGGGATGGTGGATTGGTGGATGGCGCTGACCGCGGTGACGGCGTGGCGCATCGTGCCGGTCGATTCCGCCTCCAGCCCGACCGCGAAGCCGAAGCAATCCACCAGATGCACCATCGGCAGATGGAACGTCTGGGCCAGATCGACGAAGCGGGTGATCTTGCGCGACGCGGCAGCCCCCCAGGCGCCGCCGCCGTACAGCGGATCTCCGGCCAGCACGGCCACCGGCCAGCCATCCAACCGCGCGAAACCGGTGATGATGTTGCGGCCAAAGCCCTTGGACATCTCGAAGAAGCTGCCCTTGTCCATGACGGCTTCGATGATCTTGCGCATGCTGTAGGCTTTGCGCTTGTCCTTCGGTATGGCCGAGATCAGCCAATCCTCGCGCCGTTCCGGATCGTCGTTCCGGGGACCGCGTGGCGGCAGTTCCCAGACCGAGCTTGGCAGATAGGACAGGAACCGGCGGGTGCGCTCGAACGCCTCCTGCTCGGATTCGACGGCATCGTCGATGGTGCCGGCGCGGATCTGCACTTCCGGACCGCCGAGTTCCATCTTGGTGCGCTTTTCGCCCAGACGTTCGACGACCGGGGGGCCGGCGACGAACACGGCCGATGTGTCGCGGACCATGATCGAATAGTGGCTGGCGGCGAGCCTGGCGGCACCCAATCCGGCAACCGAGCCAAGACCCAGGGCGACGACCGGCACCTTGCCCATGTTCTGCGCGCAGAGCCACAGGCCGGAGCTTTGGCCGATGCCGCCCGGCAGGTTGGCATGGCCGGTGGTCTCGATGGTCTTCACCGATCCGCCACCGCCCGAACCCTCGATCATGCGGATCAGCGGGATGCGATACTCGCCGGCCATGTGCTCGGGCATTTGGTACTTGCCCTTGATCGACGCGTCGGCCGATCCGCCGCGAACGGTGAAGTCGTCCCCGAAGATCACCACTGGTCGGCCGTCGATATTGCCACGGCCGAACACGCCGTTCGCCGGCATGAAATCGACCATCTTGCGCTGGGTTTCGTCGTATTTTGCCTTCCCGGCGATCGAGCCGATTTCCAGGAACGAGCCGGGATCGAGCACCTGGTCGATCCGCTCCCGGACCGTCAGTCGTCCACCGGCATGCTGGCGCGCAATCCTGTCCGCGCCGCCCATCTCCCGGGCGATTCGCTTCCGCTCGGCCAGCTCGTCAAGTTCGGGCTGCCAACCGGTTGTGGGGGCCGTCGGGAGGGGGTGATCCATGGTGGCGGCTTCTTCGCGGGACGTTTCGACCAGAATGTTCCCACCCGGGCGGCTGGGGGTCAACCGGGGCGGGGTCCCGACCGCATTCCCATATCCCGGGTTGGGAGATGGATTGTCTTGACGCAGGCGCCTTCCCTCACCGTCATGGCCGGGCTTGACCCGGTCACCCGCCCCCGGGATGTGGCTAAATATTTGTAAACATTAATCTTTCCGCTGTCGCGTAGGTCGCCGGGTCAAGCCTAGCCATGACGGTGCGGGCGATGTCGGCGCCCGCAAACCCCACTCCACAAAAGCCATTCTCCGTCCGCGGGTGACCCACCAATTGTGTGAATGCCGTTGGGGCGGAAAGCCCCGCGGATCAAACCACCAGATTGGTCTTATCGTCGATCAGGTGCATGTTGTTCATATCCGCCGCCAACGGCAGTCGTTCACCCGGGCGGGCGACGGTTGACGGATCGACACGCGCGCACACCGCGACGGTTTCGAT
>CAMBXJ010000111.1 GCA_945871455.1 Asaia bogorensis | reverse complement strand
TGCATCTTTGGTTCGAGGCTCGGTTCGGGCTGCCGTACAGCCCGTTGTCCTCCGCGGATGAAGCGTTGCGGCGCTACGCCTCGGTCGTGCATGCGGTTGGGGTCCGGCTGGACGAGGCCGGGCGGCTGGACGTTGTGGCGCCATTCGGTCTCGACGACCTGTTTGGCATGGTGATCCGGCCCAATCGCGCACTCGACAATGCCGCATCGCATATGGCCAAGGCGATGCGGGCGGGGGCGATATGGCCGGAGGTCACGGTCATTGCCTGGTCGTCGGACACGCGCCCGTCCACCTGAAAAGTGTCCAATTCAAGCCGGCCTGATCGCCGATTGGCACGGGTTCACGGATGGCCCGGATCAGCCCCGCCGATACTCGACCACGGATCCGTCCTTGGCGGTGAAGCGCAGGCCAACCCAGGCCGGCGTGGAGTCGTACCACGTGTCCAGGTCGGCATCGCCCCGCAAGGTCACGTGATCGGCGCGCAGGGTGCCGCCGTCGGCGGTCGGCACCGGCCCGGGGCCCAGCAGCCTGACGGTGGGGCGCATCAACTGGCCATTCTGCGTGTTGATCAGCGGCCCATCCAACATGCGCCGGTTCCAATGGGTGGCCGGCATCGCGCTGGGTGGCGCCACGTAGCGCGGGGCTTTGGTGCCCTCGACCACCAGCGACATGCCATCCCGGCGCGCGGTCATTCGCTCCCTGGTGCCATCGTCGTCGGTTTCCGCATCCACGGATACGACCTGGTCATTCCGCCAGCGTTCGGTGGCGCGATGGCGATAGCGGAAGAAGGCGATCGGACCCAGGCCGATGACGATATCGGCAGCCACCTCCACGGTCAGGTCATCGCCGTTGCGGGAAAAGCGCAGGAAATGGGTGCCGATCTGGCTACCCTTGCGCAGAATGCGGAATTCCAGGCGGTTGGTGGCGGGGACCGGAAGGGCATTGGCAGCCGGAATCGCCAGCAGTCCCGCGGCGCCGGCCAGCAGCGAGCGGCGCCCGATCATGACGGTTGAACCGGAGAGGGGCGGGCCAGCACATAGAGCCCGACATCGATGGTCCCGGCGCGGAATCCGCCCTCGCAATAGGCGAGGTAGTAGTCCCACATGCGGCGAAATCGTTCGTCGAAGCCCTGGCGTTCGATCGCCGGCCAGGCTGCCTGGAACCGGGTGCGCCATTCGGCCAGGGTCCGCGCGTAGCTGTCGGCGAAGGTTTCGGCGGAGCGCAGGACCAGGCCGGCGCGTTCGGTCTGGCGTCGTAGTTCTGTCGCGGTGGGAAGCATGCCGCCCGGGAAAATGTAGCGCTGGATGAAATCGGTGCAGCGGCGATAATCTTCGAAGCGGTCATCGGCGATGGTGATCGCCTGGATCACGGCTATCCCGCCTGGTTGCAGACGATCGTGCAGAGCGGTGAAGTAGGCCGGCCAGTAGGTTTCCCCGACGGCTTCCAGCATCTCGATCGAAACGATCCGGTCGAACTGCCCGGCTTCGTCGCGATAATCCCGCAGCACCAGATTGGCACGATCCGCCAGGCCCGCCTGGGCCAGCCGATGCGTGGCATGGTCCAGTTGCGCCGGAGACAAGGTCAGGCCGGTGACATGGCAGCCGCCGGACTGGATCATGCGTTCGGCCAGGCCGCCCCAGCCGCAGCCGATTTCCAGCACACGCTCCCCGCCCCGCAACGCCATCAACGCGATGGCGCGATCCTGTTTGGCGGTTTGCGCGTCCTCCAGACTTTCGTGCCCGGCCGCGTATAGCGCGGACGAGTAGCTCATGCCGCGATCCAGCCAGGCGGTGTAGAAATCGTTGCCCAGGTCATAGTGGTGCACGATGTTGCGACGACTGCCGCGCCTGGTGTTGGCACGCAGCCGATGGCGCGCGCGGTTCAGCAGGCGCGACGCCCAATGGCCGTCGATCGCCTGATAGAGCGTGGTGGCGTTGCGCGCGGCCAGTTCTATCAGGGTCGGCAGATCCGGACTGCTCCAGTCGCCATCCATGCTGGCTTCTGCGAAGCTGACGTCGCCCTGGATCAACAGCCGTCGCAACGTGCGCCAGCGATGCAGGACAAGCACCGCGTCGGGGCCGGGCGTGGTCATGCGATGCGACAGCCGGACGCCGGATGGGGTGACGATGGTCAGGCGGCCGATCGCGACGCATGACAGCAAGGCGCGGGCGAGGCGACGGGCGAGCCAGCCGGCGTCGGCGGCATGGTCGACGGTGGCGGTCGAGCGATCGAACGAAAGTTCAGCCATGGGTCAGCTCTTGCTCAGCGGAACGATGGTGACAGGTCGGTCGGGCGGCGGCGGTCGTGGCTGAAGGCGAACCCCCTTCAGCCAAAGCCGAGCGGCTTCCCAATGAATGACCGCGACGACCTTTGCCGTCAACATCGCGAACCGGAGCACGACGCCCAGCAGGCTGGCGTCGGTCAGGTCCTGGCGCCGGCCGGTGAAAGAGGCAGTGATTATCCTGCCGTCGGCATCGGACCCGTCGACCACGACCGACGTCATGGCCCGGGGTGGGACGACACGGAAATCATAGGTCATATCCATGTCCATGAACGGGGACACGTAGAACTGCTTCTCGCAGCGTTGCCGAATGACCGGGCCGTGCCGATCGCCTGTCGCTTCGCCGCCGGTCGCTTCGTCGCCGGTCGCTTCGTCGTCGTTTGCTTCGGCTTCGACGGTGCGCCGATCGACCGGGATCAGGTAGCAGTGCCGCTGGCCGAACGTGTTGTTCACCTCATAGAGGATCGCCGCCAGAGACTCATCGCGGCGGTGGCAGAACCACACGCTGATCGGATTGAACACATGGCCCAGCACCCGAGGCATGCACAGCACCCGGATCGGCCCACCATCCGGGGCCAGTCCCGCCGCACGCAGATGCGCCTCTATCTGACGTCGCGGCGGCGTGTCGGACCCGTCCAGATGATCCCGGTCCCGGAAGCTGACCAGATTGGCCCGATTATGCGACAGCAGGCGGCTCGGCAGCGAGTCCATCTCATCGAGGTCGAACAGCGTCCAGCACAGGCTATAGCGCATGTGATGCTGGCGCGGCCGGAACCGCCGGTGCATCACCGTGCCCATGTAGAGCGCGGATTTCATGCCGCCACCAGGCGCCGAACCGGTTCGGCCGCGACATGGATCCGGCCGCTTTCGTTCGGCACCGTCCAGGGGCGGCGCACCCCGCCCAGTTGTTCCGCGACGGCGAGGCCGGCCTGCAATCCGTCCTCGTGGAATCCAGCGCCGAAATAGGCGCCGCAATACCAGGTGTTCCGTCCGCCCTGTAACGACCACAGGGAACGTTGGGCCCGCATCGCGGCCGGATCGAACAGCGGATGGGTGCAGTCCTGGTGGTGGAACACGCTGCCGGGTTCGGCTTCCCGGCGCGGATTGAGGGTGACAAAGAGCGGCGAACTGTCGGGAATGCCTTGCAGCCGGTTCATCCAGTAGGTCACGCTCAAGGCTTCCGGTTCGTCGCGGCGGCCGAGATAGTTCCAACTGGACCAGGCGCGTTTGCGGCGCGGCATGAAGCCGGGATCGTTGTGCAGGATGACGGTGTTGGCGGTGTAGTGGAATGCCCCCAGCAGTGCGCGTTCGGCGTTGGTCGGGTCGACCAGCAGGTCCAGCGCCTGATTGGCATGGCAGGCGATGACCACGTGATCGAACCGGCGCTGGTCCCCATCGCTGTCACCGATGATAACCCCAGTCGAGCCTTTCCCTGAAATTCCCCCTGAAGTCGTCGCTGGAGTTCTTCCTGGGGTCCCCGCGGGCAGCCGCCGCACGAAGCGTGCCGAACAGTCAAGTCGCAGGCCATCGGCGAAGGCGGCTGTCAGGCGATCGACATAGGTCCGGCTGCCGCCCACGACGGTGCGCCATTGCGGCCGGTCGCTGAAGCGAAGCAGGCCATGGTTTTCGAAGAATCGGATGAACCCAGACGCGGGATAGTCCCGCAGGCGCAGGGGCGAGGCCGACCAGATCGCCGCCGCCATGGGCAGGATATGGTCCTGCTGGAATGCGGTCCCGTAGCCGTGACGGTCCAGGAAGTCGCCGATGCCGATGTCCGGGCCGGCCGACGCAATCTGGGCCGGGGCGTCGCGGTAGAAGCGACGTAAATCCGACAGCATCGACCAGAAGCGCGGCCGCCCGAGATTAAAGGGTTGCGCGAACAGCCCCGCCAGGTTGGTGCCCGCATATTCCAACGCGCCGTCATCCAGCGACACCCCGAAGCTCATGTCCGATGCCCGCGTTGGGACATCGAGATGGCGGAACAACGCTGTCAGGTTCGGATAGGTGTGCTCGTTGTAGACGATGAAGCCAATATCGACCGGGATGGCGTCGGTTCGGCCATTCGGGCCTTCAGCCGTCGGACCAACAACCGGCGCGTCGATCGTGTGGCTATGGCCGCCCGGTCGTGCATTGGATTCATAGACGGTCACCCGATGGCGGCGGCTGAGCAGCCACGCCGCGGACAGGCCGGAAATCCCCGTGCCGATGACCGCGATATCCAAGGTGTCGCTTGCCTGCTGGTCCGTCATGCGGTCCCTATATTGTTCGCGTTTCGTCGTGAGCCCGCTTCTGTAGACAGTTATCCCAAGCCAGATTGAGGGTCTCTTGGTCCCGAGCGATGTTACGGGCGCGGGTGGTGGTCGGATCACACGGGGCGGGAGTTTTCTTCGGCGATCGGCATCCCGGTGCCTGGGCCGGTTTGCCTCGGTCGGGATCGCGGATCGCGTCGCCGGGGTTTTTCACCGGCCGAACCGCTTCGGTCCCGCTCTATCGCCAGGTCGCGGGGCTTTGGGCATGATCCAGGCGACATCGTCCCCGTCTGATCGATCGGTTTCGATTGGTGTCATGTGATCCGGTGGACGGTTCGGTCCGTAGCAAGGGTGTGAATGAACTTGGCATCAATCTCCGGCGGACCGTATTCCCCCCGCACCAAGGGGCGCCGTACCATGGGGGACGGCACACGGTCACGCTCCGTCGCTACCGCTGGGCGGTGCGTTCCATGACGCTCGCCCCGCGGGCGTCGCCGGATCTCGGCCACGCGGCCCTGATCCAGGCCATCGCATCCCATGCGGACCGTCAGGCATTCGCCGAACTGTTTCGCCATTATGCTCCACGCGTGAAGGCGTGGCTGATGCGATCCGGCGCCCCGGCCAGCTCCGCCGAGGAACTGGCGCAGGAAACCATGCTGATGGTGTGGCGGAAAGCGTCGCTGTTCGACGGTGCCAGGGCTGGACCGTCCACCTGGATTTTCACCATCGCGCGTAATCTGCGCATCGACCGGATCCGGCGGGAACGCCACCCTGATGAGCTGATGCAGGACCCGGCGGATGAGCCGGAAGGACCGCCTCAGGCCGATCGTCTGTTGGTGGCGATAGAACGCGAGGAGCGGGTGCGCCAGGCCATGGACACCTTGTCTCCGGAGCAGGCGGATGTCGTGCGGTTGGCCTTTTTCCAGGACAAGCCGCATTCCGAAATCGAACGGGACCTTGGCATTCCGCTGGGTACCGTGAAGTCGCGCCTGCGCCTGGCGATGAGTCGCCTGCGTTCGGCGCTGGAGGACCTTTGTTGATCAACCATCATTCCAGTGACGCGACCCTGACATCCTATGCCGCTGGTACATTGCCGGAGGCGCTGGGTCTGGTGACCGCCGCGCATCTGTCGTTCTGCCCCGTCTGTCGGGGCGTGGTTGCCCTGGCCGAAACCATCGGCGGTTCGATGCTGGACGATCTGGTGCCGGTCGAGATGGACGACGATGCGCTAACCCGGGTGCTGGCGCGTGGCGACGTGGCGGAAATTCCGACGGTGACGCCCGTGCGGGAGCCTGGGCTGCCCGGACCGCTGAAATATTGCGACTTTGGGCGATCCTGGTTGGTGGCGCCGGGTCTGCGCTGGCGCCCGTTACGGACCAGCGGACGAACCGGCGGGCTGGCCTGGGGCGGTCTGCTGGTGGCGCATCCGGGCCGCCGCTTCCCGCGCCATGAGCATACCGGTCTGGAGTTGACCTGCGTGCTACGGGGATCGTTCGTTGACGCCAACGGACGCTACGGCGTGGGTGATCTGGCCGAACCGGAGGGCGATCACGACGTTCCACCCCGGATCGACAGCGACGAGCCCTGCATCTGCGTCATCGCCAGTGAGGGTTTCCGCCTGGGCGGCGCGTTCGGCCTGTTGCAACGCATGATCGGACTGTGACCGTATCATGTTGCGTCGTCTGAGTGTCATCCTGCTGGGACTGCTGTCCGCCTGTTCGCCGGTTGACGTGCTGAACGCATTTGCACCGACCGAGGGGTTCCGCGTGACATCGGATGTGGCGTATCGGTCCGGGCCACGGCCCTCGGGACGTCAGGCGTTGGACGTTTACAGTCCCGTGCGGCCGAACGCACCGGTGGTGGTGTTCCTGTATGGCGGCGGTTGGCGGGATGGTCGGAAGGAATCGTACCGTTTCTTGGCAGCCGAACTCGCCCGTCTTGGGTTCGTGACGGTGGTGCCGGATTATCGGGTCTATCCCGAGGTCCGCTTTCCGGGGTTTCTGTTCGACGCGGCCGAGGCGGTTGCCTGGACAAAGCGCAATATCGCGCAGTATGGGGGCGACCCGAAGCGGCTGTTCGTGATGGGGCATTCCGCCGGTGCCCATATCGCCGCCATGCTGACCCTGGATCGGCAATGGTTGGGCCGGGTCGGACTGGACCCGGACCGCGACATCGCGGGCATGATCGGCCTGGCGGGACCGTATGATTTTCTGCCGTTACGCGATCCCGTGTTGCAAACGATTTTCGCGCCCGCGGGCGATTTGCGCCTGTCCCAGCCGATCACCTTTGCCCGTGGTGATGCGCCCCCGATGTTTCTGGCCTCCGGTATGGACGACACGGTCGTCTTGCCGAGCAACACGACGAAACTGGCGGACCGGATAAGGGGCCAGGGCGGACGGGTCCAGGCGCATCTGTATCCTTCGCTCGGGCATGCCGTGCTGATCGGCGCATTCGCGCGCGGCTTGCGGTGGACCGCCCCGGTGCTGGATGAGGTCGCTGCGTTCCTGCGGTCCGATAACGGTGCGGCCTCCATCTCCGGCGCCCGGGTATCGAACGAGGGTCCCGATCGACGCTCGGCCGCGTTTGGATTGGCGGGCCGACCCGGTGTTTCCTACCCAGTCGAAGCGACCGTGGTTCAGCATGCCGGCGTTCCTTCGTTCCGGCTGGAGACAGTCGCCGCGGATGGTTCGCTTCCGGCGGGGGTCGTAGCGCCAGCAGCGGTTCCGGGCAGGGGCGGTTGATTTTTCTCAGAGACAAAATGGTGGGGACATGATGGCGATGGTGTTTCTGTTCGTCGCGATCCTGCTCTGCCTGATCATGGCGGGCGCCTGGGGATTGCAGCGCCTGACCGGCAACGCAGGGTGGGTGGATTCGGTTTGGTCGTTCGGATTGGGCATCGCTGGGGTGGCGGGGGCATTGCTGCCCGATCCGACCGCGGCGTCCACCCGTCAGATCGTTGTCGCTCTCCTGGTCGCGGCATGGTCGCTCCGCCTCGGCATCCATATCGCGCAACGTTCCGCGCATGGCCCGGAAGACGCCCGCTATGCCGCTTTGCGCACCGAATGGGGCAGCGGTTTCCAGCGCCGGCTGTTCTGGTTCCTGCAGATCCAGGCCGTTGCGGCGGCCCTGTTGGCGCTGTCGATGCTGCTGGCCGCGCACAACCCGGCGGCTTTCCCGCGCGCATCCGACCTGATTGCCATTGCCGTCCTGGCGATTGCGATCGCGGGTGAGGGCGTGGCCGATGCACAACTGCGCCGGTTCAAATCGTCCCCAGCCAACAAGGGACGAGTCTGCGATGTCGGATTATGGGCCTGGTCCCGCCATCCCAACTATTTCTTTGAATGGGTCGGCTGGTTCGCCTACCCGTTACTGGCCATCGACCTGGGCGGCTGGGCCTGGGGCTGGCTCGCTCTGACCGGTCCGGCCTTTATGTACTGGTTGCTGGTTTACGTTTCCGGCATCCCGCTGCTGGAGCGGCAGATGCTGCAATCCCGCCCTGACGCCTATCGCGCCTATCAGGCCCGGGTCAGCGCGTTTTTCCCATTGCCACCGAAAGGATGAATGCGATGAGCCTGATCGCTTCCGCCACCCATGTCATTGAGCGGGTTGGCTTCCCCGACGCGGTGACCGCCGCCGGGATCTCGTTCCTGGTCGATCGGACCCGCCGACGCCTGTCCCGGGAGGACAGCGCCGATGATGCCGCTTTCGCTTCCCTGATGGCACGCCATCCGATCGCCGTCCGACCGGATGCCGCGAACGCGCAGCATTACGAAGTGCCCGCCGAATTCTTTGGTCTGGTTCTGGGGCCGCGGCGGAAATACTCCTGCTGTCTGTATGGCGACGGTGTGCGCACATTGGCCGAGGCGGAAGAGTGCGCCCTGGCCGAAACGGCGGCGCACGCCGATCTTGCCGACGGGCAGGATATTCTGGAACTTGGGTGCGGTTGGGGTTCGTTGAGCCTCTGGATGGCGGCGAAGTTTCCAAGCTCGCGGATCACGGCGGTATCGAATTCACGGTCCCAGCGCGAATTCATCGAGGCGGCGGCGCGGGATCGGGGGCTATCCAACCTGCGGGTAGTGACGGCGGACATGAATGATTTCTCGACCGATGCGTCGTTCGATAGGATCGTTTCCGTTGAAATGTTTGAGCACATGACCAACTGGCAGGCCCTGCTGCGGCGCGTGCATGGCTGGTTGCGCCCCGATGGTCGGTTGTTCCTGCATGTATTCAGCCACCGGTTGGCGCCGTATCTGTTCGACGTCCAGGACAAGGAAGACTGGATCGCGCAACATTTCTTCACCGGCGGCATCATGCCCAGCCACGGACTGATAAGGCATTGTGCCGAGGGCTTTGAGGTGGAGCAGGACTGGCGTTGGAGCGGGTCGCATTACGCGCGGACCGCACACGACTGGCTGGCCAATTTTGATCGCCAGCGCGATACGGTGGATGCGGTGCTGTGGACGACCTATGGCAAGGATGCGTCTCTGTGGCGGCGGCGCTGGCGGCTGTTCTTCCTGGCCACCGCGGGTCTGTTCGGACACAGTCACGGGGAGGAATGGGGCGTCAGCCATTATCGCCTGCGTCCCCTGGCGGGTTAGGGGCGGATGTTGCGCTGGTTGAACAACTATGTCAGCAGCGACGACAGCCATGTCGCGGCGGCGAATTTCGTGGCCATGGTGCTCGCCTGGAACCAGCCATTCTATCCGCTCTATCTGCTTGGGATCCTCGGACAGAATGCCTGGGTGGGCCTGCCGCCCGTCTTGTCCGGCATCGCATTCTTCACGGTCCCGGCTCTCGCTCGGCGATGGTCGTTGCTGGGACGGATCGCGCTGCCGGTGTTCGGGATGGCCAACACCGTGCTGTGCCTTTTCCTGCTGGGGGACCGATCCGGCGTCGCCCTGTTCCTGATCCCCTGCGCGATGCTGGCGGCGATGCTGTTCCGCTGGCGGGAACGCTTTGTGATGCTGGGCGTGGCTTCGTTGCCGCTGGTCGTGTGGCTTGCGCTGCGTGGGGCACTGCCCGCGCCGCCGGTCGTATTTACCGACACTGAGTATCAGTCGTTGTTTACGTTGAACGCGGTCAGTGTCGGCGGGTTGATGGTGTTTCTTGGGTGGGTGCTCCTGGCGAGGGACCGCCCGGGTCACATTGCATAATCCCAATCGGCCGAAGCAATGGCCGATGCACCGGTCCCCCACCGTCATTGGCGGGCCTGAACCTGCAACCCGCGCTTTAACCGCAAAGGGTGGGTGGGGGATCAAGTTCGGCACTGACGGTGACCGGACGCCCGCGCGTCAGAACACGATCAACTTGTCCACCCCGCGCCCACGGTCTACCGAGGCGTTGAAATCGATCGCCGGGCCAACGGGCACGATCCCGGTCGGGTTGATGTGGCGGTGGCTGCCGTAATAGTGCCCCTTGATATGGCG
>CAMBXJ010000110.1 GCA_945871455.1 Asaia bogorensis | reverse complement strand
GGCAGGACCTGCTGCGGCAGGGTGAAGATCACGCTGATCGGCTGCAACTGGGTCAACATCACCAGCCCCGCGGTGTCCGACCCATGCACGATATTGCCGACATCCACCTGCCGCATGCCGGCCCGCCCGTCGATCGGCGCGACGATCGTGGTGTAGTCCAGCTGCGTGCGGGCATTGTCGATCTGGGCCTGATCCTGGCGCACCATCGCTTCGAACTGCGCCACCTGCGCCTTCACCGTGTCGACCTGCTGGGCCGAGGTGTAGTTGTTCGCCACCAGCTTCTGGTACCGCACCAGGTCGGCGCGGGCGTTGGCAAGCTGCGCTTCGTCCTGTGCCTTTTTGGCCATCGCGCTGTCCAGCGCGGCCTGATACGTGCGCGGATCGATCTGCGCCAGCACATCGCCCTTGCGGACGTTCTGCCCTTCCTTGAAGTTGATCGCCATCAACGGCCCATCGACCATGGTTTTCATGGTCACGGTCTGGAACGCCTGCACGGTGCCCAATCCGTCCAGAAAGATTGGTGTATCCCGCTGCACGGCGGGCGCGGCGAGCACCGGGATCACCTGGTTCGGATTGCGACGGCTGGCCGGGGCGGTGGCCGGGGCGGCGGGCCAGAACCACACCGCATAGACGATCCCACCGCTCACCAGCAGGCACAGCAGGGCGACGATCCACCGGCGCGCCCAGGCCCGCCTGGGCCGGACGGTCCGTAGCTGGTCGGGTTCGCGGGTCAGAGCGTCCATTCGGTTACCTTGGAGGATATCTTAGAGGACACCTGAGCGGTTACCTTGCGGTATCTGGCGCGATATCGGAACGCGGGCCCGCGCCGCCAATGGCTCATCGCAGATTTCCTCCCACCGGCAGGGCCACCCCACCGCCCAACGGGCCGGGTTCCAGCCCGGGAAACTGCACCTCGATGGGACCGGGCGGGCGTTCCCAGCCGCCGCCGAGGGCCTGGTAGAGTTCGAGAAGCGCCTGAAACCGGGCAAGCCGGACCTGTGCCAGCGTGTCCTCAGTGTTGAACAGCGCGCTTTCGATATTCAGCACCGTGGTGATATCGACGGTGCCAACCTGCATCTGGGCGCGGGCGATGGCGGCGGACCGGCGCGCCGACGCGACCGCCGTGGCCTGCAACGCCTCCTGCTCGGTGGTGTAGCGCCAGGCGGTCAGCGCGTTGTCCACGTCGGTGAAGGCCTGCACGATGGATTTGCGGTAATTGGCCAGCAGTTCGTCGTAGCGGCCCTTGGTCTGTTCCAACTGTCCGCGCAACTGGCCGCCGTCGAAGATCGGCAAGGTCAGTCCGGCGGCGAGGCTGACCAACGCGCCCCCCGGGGAGATCAACGCATTCAGCGCCGCGGCCTGGAACCCGGCACCGCCGGTCAATTGGATGGTCGGAAAGAAGGCTGCCCGGGCGGTCCTGATGTCGAAATTCGCCGCCACCAACAGCGCCTCGGCCGCGGCGATGTCCGGGCGGCGGGCCAGCAGGGCGGACGGCAGCCCGGGTGTGACAGGCGGCAGCGACAAGGTGGTCAGGGTGCCGGGCCGCACGGTGATCGCCTCCGGCGGGCGGCCGGTCAGGATCCCCAGGCCGATGATCTGCTGTTCCATCTGATTGCGCAGATTGGGAATCTTGGCACGCTCCACCGCCACCAGGGTTTCCTGCTGGGATACGTCGAGCGCACTGGCGGTGCCGGCAGCCGACCGCCCCCTGATCACGGCCAGTATCCGTTCGGCGTCGTCCAGGTTCTGCAAACCCACTGCCAGTCGGTCGGCCAGGGCGAGCGCGGAAAACCACGTGCTGGCGACGCTGGCGGTGACGGTCAGCGCGACCGTCTGCTGGTCGAACCGCGTGAACATGGCACTGGCGATGGCGCCAAGCTGGCTCGACCGGTAGCGCCCCCAGAAATCCACCGTGTAGGACGCGTTCAACCCGCCGCCATAGGTCCGCGTGTCGAAACTGGCATTCGACCCGCCGGATCGGGTTCGGCTGCTGTTGGTGCCAACACCGGTATGCTGCCACTGCGCCGAAGAGTCGGCGCCGAGAGCCGGAAGCAGCGCCGCCCCGGCAATGCGCACCTGGGCGTCCGCCTGGCGCACACGGGCGATCGCGGCGGCGATGTCGAAGTTCTGGGCCCGGGCGGCCGCGATCAGATCATTCAGTTCCGGCGATTGAAAGCCGACCCACCAGTCGCCCGCGGGCCAGGCCGCGCCGGCGGTTTCGGTGGAGGCCCGGAAGGCCACCGGTATTTCAGCGGAGGGCTTCGTCCAGTCGGGGCCAAGATCGCAGGCGGCCAACAACAGCGGGAGGACCGCGACGGCGGAACCGGGAACGCGTGAACGACGCTGGCGGATTGTCAAATCGAGCCTCCAAGCGCCCTGTAGCACGACGGGGGTGGTTCACAACGGATTGACGTGGGCGAAGCTGGCGTGTTCGCAAAGGGCGCCAGCCGGGTTCGGGAAAATCCCATTCGGGTAAATCCCGTTTCGGCAAATCCCATTCCGGCAGACCTTCCCGTGAAACACGCCCCATGGCCGCATCAATCGCCTTGCGCCGCACCATCCGATGTGCAAAACGCCCCATCCACTGGGAGACATCATATAGAGGGAGTAAGCCGGGGGTGAATGACACCATCCTGGAAACCGAGGGTTTGACGCGTGAGTTCAGCGGCTTCGTTGCCGTGGACGGGGTCTCCCTGCGCGTTCGGACCGGCACGATCCATGCGCTGATCGGGCCGAACGGCGCCGGTAAGACCACGTGCTTCAACCTTCTGACCTCGTTCCTGCCGCCAACCCGCGGGACGATCCGATTCAAGGGGCGCGACATCACCGGCATGAAACCGGCGATGGTGGCCCGCCTGGGGCTGATCCGCAGTTTCCAGATCTCGGCCGTCTTCCCGCATCTGACGGCGCTGGAGAATGTCCGGCTGGCGTTGCAGCGCGCCCGCGGTGCCAGTTTCGACTTCTGGCGATCGGAAATGGCTCTGGCAGTGTACGACGATCGCGCGCGGGAGCTGCTGGACGATGTCGGACTGGACGGATTTGCCGATACCGTCGTCACTGACCTTCCCTACGGCCATAAGCGCGCGCTGGAGTTTGCCACCACCCTGGCACTCGATCCCGAGATGATGCTGCTGGACGAGCCCACAGCCGGCATGGCGCATGGCGACGTCGATCGGATCGTGCAGTTGATCGCCCGCGTCCGAAAGGGCCGCACCATCCTGATGGTGGAACACAATCTCTCGGTCGTCGAAGGCCTGTGCGACACCATTACCGTGCTGACCCGCGGGCGCGTGCTGGCGGAAGGCGATTACGCCACGGTCTCGACGAACCCCGAGGTGATCGCCGCCTATCTGGGAACCGCTGATGCCTGAGAATCCCCTGCTCGAAATCAAGGGCCTGAACGCCTGGTACGGCGAAAGCCACATCCTGCACGGCGTGGATTTCGAAGTCCGCGCCGGCGAGGTCGTCACCCTGCTGGGCCGCAACGGCGCCGGCAAGACCACGACCATGAAGTCGATCATGGGCCTGGTGCCGCGGCGAGAGGGCAGCGTCCGCTTCCAGGGCAAGGAACTGATTGCCCAGATGCCGAACCACATCGCGCGCGCCGGCATCGCCTTCTGCCCGGAAGAGCGCGGCATTTTCGGCTCCCTGACCGTGACCGAGAACCTGATGCTGCCGCCGGTGGTCGCACCTGGTGGGCTGTCGATCGACGAAATACACACGCTGTTCCCGAACCTGAAGGAGCGCGCCCGCACCGCCCAGGGGACGCGGCTGTCAGGCGGCGAACAGCAGATGCTGGCGATTGCGCGGATCCTGCGCACCGGCGCCAAGATGCTGCTGCTGGATGAACCGACCGAAGGACTTGCCCCGGTCATCGTGCAACAGATCGGCCGCACAATCCGGGAGATCAAGACGCGCGGCTTCACCGTGCTGCTGGTCGAGCAGAATTTTCGCTTTGCCGCCACCGTGGCCGACCGGCATTACGTGGTGGAGCACGGGCAGGTGATCGACATGATCCCGAACCACCAGCTTCAGTCCAACATGGACAAGCTGCATGAGTATCTTGGTGTATGATCGAAGGCCGTCGTCAAACCGGACATGCCACTTTCCTGGCGTATCATCCGCAACCCTCGACTGACTGCCTCTCGCATCGACCAGCGGCGTCTCGATTTCCGTCACTCTTTTGCCTTCACTCTCTTGCCGTCGCTCGCTTGCCGTCGCTCGCTTGCCGTGATGGCCGCACTCGACCCGGCCACCCACCCCGCGACGTCGAAGCGCGGGTAGCCGGGTCAAGCTCGGCCATGACAGTAAGGGAGGGACGGCGAGAGAACGCCTCCGACCGAACCGGTAACCCAAACCGTCCGTGCCTGAACCCGCGCAAAAGCAAGGACCTGGTACCATGAGCCTCTCTCGCCGCGATGTTCTGACCGCCGCCGCCACGCTGCCCGCGCTGGTGCCGTTCCATCGCGCGCGCGCGCAGTCGCCCACCTTGAAAATCGGCATCCTGAACGACCAGTCCGGGCCCTACATGAACGTGACGGGACAGACCTCGGTCGTCGCCGCCCGCCAGGCGATCGAGGATTTCGGTGCCGCCAACAAGGGCATCAATATCGAGGTCATCAGCGCCGATCACCAGAACAAGCCCGATCTGGCGATCTCCATCGTGCGCCAGTGGTTCGACCGTGACGGGGTCGATGTGGTGATGGACGTCCCCACATCCTCGGTCGCCCTGGCCGTGAACGCGGTCGCGCGGGAAAAGAACAAGATTTTCCTAGTCTCCGGCGCCGCCACCGCGGCCCTGACGGGAGAGCAGTGCTCCCCCAACACGATCCACTGGACCTACGACACCTATATGCTGTCCCGTTCGACCGGTGCGGCGATGGTGAAGGCCGGGGGCGATTCCTGGTATTTCCTGACCGCCGACTATGCGTTCGGCAAGCAGTTGCAGGCCGACACCACCGATCTGATCCAGAAATCCGGCGGCAAAGTGATGGGCGCATCGGCCTATCCGTTCCCCGGCACCACGGATTTCTCGTCATTCCTGCTGCAAGCCATGTCCAGCAAGGCCAAGGTCCTGGGGCTGGCCAATGCCGGCGCAGACACCATCAATTCGATCAAGCAGTGCGCCGAGTTCGGCGTCACCAAGTCGATGAAGCTGGCGGCGTTGCTGATGTTCATCAGTGATGTGCACGCGCTGGGTCTGGACGTCGCCCAGGGCCTGAACCTGACCGAAAGCTTCTACTGGGACCTGAACGACAGGACCCGCGCTTTCACCGCCAGGATCAAGGCGAAGACCCCCAACAATTACCCGAACATGGTCCATGCCGGCTGCTATTCGTCCACCCTGCACTATCTGAAATCAGTCGCCGACATGGGACCAGCCGAAGCCCGGAAGGACGGTGCCGCGACCGTCGCGCGCATGAAGAAGATGGATGTCGAGGACGATTGCTTCGGCAAGACCAAAATCCGTGAGGACGGCCGCAATCTGACCCCGGCGCATCTGTTCGAGGTCAAGAAACCGTCCGAAAGCAAAGCCCCGTGGGACTATTACAAGCTGGTGGCCACCACGCCCGGCGACGACGCCTATCGTCCCCTGGCGCTGGGCCATTGCCCGCTCGTGAAGACCTGACACCACCATGCCAGCAGCGGTTTCGGTCTGATCGAACACACCAAACCGCTCTGGCGCCTTGTCTTGGCGTGCGATTTGCGCGTCGATCCGCCACACGCACCACAACCGTGATTCAGGCCAGGGGAAGAGGCTCAATCCGCCCATGTTCATGATCTTTGGCATTCCTGGCCCGCTGCTGTTCGGCCAGATTCTCCTCGGGCTTATCAACGGCGCCTTCTACGCCATGCTTTCGCTCGGCCTTGCCGTCATCTTCGGCATGCTGAACATCATCAACTTCGCCCATGGGGCGCTGTTCATGATGGGGGCGTTCTGCTCCTGGATGCTGCTGAACTATGCCGGAATCGGCTACTTTCCCAGCCTGCTACTGGCCCCGCTGATCATCGGCGCCTTCGGCATCCTGCTGGAAAAGACCATCATCAGCCGCCTTTACAAGCTGGACCACCTCTATGGCCTGCTGCTGACATTCGGCCTGGCCCTGGTGATCGAGGGCCTGTTCCGCAACGCCTATGGCAGTTCCGGCCTGCCCTACCGGATCCCGGAATTCCTGACCGGCGCCACCGATCTCGGCTTCATGTACATGCCGAATTATCGCGGTTGGGTGGTGCTGGTCGCCGTCGTGGTCTGTTTTTCCACCTGGGCGATCATCGAGAAAACCTCCCTCGGCGCCACCCTGCGCGCCGCCACGGAAAACGCCCCCCTGGTGCAGGCATTCGGCGTCAACGTGCCACGGCTGATCACCCTGACCTATGGCGGCGGCGTGGCCCTGGCGGCATTCGCCGGCGTGCTGGCCGCACCGATCTACTCGGTGAACCCGAACATGGGGACGAACTTCATCAACACCGTGTTCGCCGTGGTCGTGATCGGCGGCATGGGGTCCATCATGGGCTCCGTCATCACCGGCTTCGCCCTGGGCGTGATCGAGGGACTGACCAAGGTGTTCTGGCCGCAAGCCTCCGCCACCGTCGTGTTCCTGGTGATGGTGATCGTCCTGCTGACCCGCCCGCGTGGCCTGTTCGGAAAGACCGCCTGAGATGTTCGGTTTCTCCCGCGCCCAGACCATCGCGTTCTGGATCATGGTGGCGGCCATCGTGATCAGCCCGTTCTTTCTCTACCCCGTATTTCTGATGCGGGTGCTGTGCATGGCGCTGTTCGCCTGCGCCTTCAACCTGATGATCGGCTATGTCGGGCTGCTGTCCTTCGGGCATGCCGCCTTCTTCGGGATGGGCAGCTATATTACCGCCTGGACGATGAAGTTCTGGCACCTCGACGCCTCGCTCGCCATCCTGCTGGGCGGCCTCACCGGGGCCGTGCTGGGCCTGATGCTGGGCTATCTGGCGATCCGCCGCTCCGGCATCTACTTCGCCATGATCACCCTGGCCCTGGCGCAGATGATCTACTTCTTCTGCCTGGAAGCGCCCTTCACACATGGGGAGGACGGGATCCAGCAGGTGCCGCGCGGCGTGCTGTTCGGCGTCATCGACCTCGCCAACGACATGACGATGTATTGGGTGACGGCCGCCATTTTCATCGGCGGATTCCTGCTGATCCACCGGATCATTCATTCGCCGTTCGGCCAGGTGCTGAAAGGCATCCGCGAAAATGAGCCGCGCGCCACGTCGCTGGGCTACCGGACCGACGACTACAAGCTGATCGCCTTCGTGCTGTCCTGCATGTTGGCCGGCGTCGCCGGCGGCACCAAGGCGCTGGTTTTCGGCATCGCCACCCTGACCGACGTGAACTACCCAATGTCAGGCGAAGTCGTGCTCATGACCCTGCTTGGTGGGCTCGGCACGGTGTTCGGGCCGGTCATGGGCTCGGTCGTGCTGATGGCCATGGAAAACTACCTGGCCGAGTTCGGCGCCTGGGTAACCGTGACCCAGGGCGCGATCTTCATCATCTGCGTCCTGGCATTCCGCCGCGGGATCGTGGGGGAAATCGGCAATTTGCTGAAACTGAAGCTGTAGCGGCTGGCTTTATACGGGCTGGCCGGCATTCCAGTGGGCGGGGCGATCTTTATGTCGGCCCCCTGGGTCGGCCCCCTTGGGTCGGCGCCCCGTGGCAGTGCGGTGGTGTCCCCACGTGATGGCCTCGGGTAACGCCGGTTGGCGCCGTCGCTCCCCACCCGAGCGTCGGGAACGCTGACCGTGTGCACCTGCCGCGCGGACGGTGCCGGTTCGTCCCGACCCGTCGTGCCACCAAGCCGCGCCGGTCCCCCATCATGTGCGCCAACGGAGCCAAATCCCCAAATCGCTTTGTCATCAACGCTAGGTAATGCTAGACGGCGCGATAACGCGCTGGCTAGCGTCAATAGGCCAGCACAAACGACTGGGAGCTTAAAATGGATCGTCCGGGATTGGCGGCGACGTCTCGAAGGCAAACACAAATGCGATCCGGTCGAGCCAAATCGGTGCCCGATGGCCGAACCAGCGCGGTCGCCCGCGCCGGCGTGCCGATCGTGGTGATTCGCTGAACCAACCCTATCCCAATCCAGGAAGGACGCATTCCGTGCGTGGACTGATTCGCCTGCGCAATCCCCAGGACCTGTTCGCCGGGTTGTTCCTGATCGCGGTTGCCATCCTCGCCCATTACCTCGCATCCGGTCTGTCGATGGGGCGTTTGGTCCGTATGGGCCCCGGCTATCTGCCGACCGTGCTGAGTTGGCTGCTGGGTGGCCTGGGCGTGATCATCGCCCTGCGTGGGTTCACGATCAACGGCCCCGCATTGGCGACGTGGACCTGGCGGCCGCTGATTGCTTTGAGCGCATCCCTGATCGCCTTTGCCCTGCTGTTGGAGCGTGGCGGCCTGGTCGTCGCAATCATCGTCACCACCCAGATCGCGAGTCTCGCCACGCCGCGTCATCGTCCGCTGTCGACCCTGATTCTAGGGGTTGCGCTGTCGGCGATGTCGACCGCCTTGTTTATCGGCTTGCTTGGGCTGCCACTTTCGGTCTGGCCGGGTTTCCTCTGACCATGGAAGCACTTGTATCCAACCTCGCGCTTGGTTTCAGCGTCGCGGCAACGCTCAACAACCTGACCTTCTGTCTGATCGGGGCTTTGTTGGGCACGTTGATCGGCGTTCTGCCCGGGATCGGGCCGCTGGCGACGGTGGCCATGCTGCTGCCGATCACGTTCAATCTGCCGCCGGACGGCGCGCTGATCATGCTCGCCGGCATCTATTACGGGGCGCAGTACGGCGGGTCGACGACCGCGGTCCTGTTGAACGTGCCCGGGGAATCGTCCTCCGTGGTCACGGCGCTGGACGGCCATGCCATGGCGCGGCAAGGCCGAGCGGGGGCGGCTTTGGCGATCGCGGCGATCGGGTCGTTTTTCGCGGGGTGCATGGCGACCGTCGGCATTGCCGTGGTCGGGCCGCCCTTGGCCAGCATCGCGCAACAGTTCGGCGCGGCCGAGTATTTCTCGCTGATGCTGTTCGGTCTGATCGGCGCCGTCGTGATGGCGTCGGGATCGGTCATCAAGGCCGTGTCCATGATCGTCCTGGGCCTGCTGCTGGGATTGGTGGGACAGGACGTCACGTCCGGCGCCAGCCGCTTCACCTTCGGCCTGCCCGAACTTTCGGACGGCATCGGCTTTGTGGCCGTCGCCATGGGCCTGTTCGGCCTGGCCGAGATCATGACCAACCTCGAACGCTCCCAGAACCGCGGGGAAGGTGCGGAAACCGTCATGCCGGTCCATAGCCTGATGCCGAGCAAGGCCGATCTGATGACGTGCATCGGACCGGTGCTGCGCGGCACGGCGGTTGGCTCGTTCCTTGGCATTCTGCCCGGCGGCGGTTCGGTGCTGGCGTCGTTCAGCGCCTATACGTTGGAAAAGAAGCTCGCCAAGGACCCGTCGCGCTTCGGCAAAGGGGCGATCGAGGGTGTGGCCGCGCCGGAATCGGCCAACAACGCGGCCGCCCAGGCATCGTTCATCCCATTGCTGACCTTGGGCATTCCGTCCAACCCGGTGATGGCGCTGATGATCGGAGCCATGACCATCCAGGGCATCACCCCGGGCCCGCAGGTGATGACCAAGCAGCCAGGTTTGTTCTGGGGCATGATCGCCAGCATGTGGCTGGGCAACCTGATGCTGGTCATCATCAATCTGCCGCTGGTCGGCATCTGGGTGCAGTTGCTGAAAGTGCCCTATCGGCTGCTGTTCCCCGCGATCATCGTCTTCTGCGCCATCGGCATCTACAGCCTGAACAATTCCCCGGTTGATGTGCTGTTCACGGCGCTGTTCGGCCTGTTGGGCTATCTGTTCGTCAAGCTGGGGTTTGAGGCCGCACCGCTTCTGCTGGGCTTCATCCTGGGCCCGATGATGGAGGAAAACCTCCGTCGAGCACTGCAGATATCGCGAGGCAATCTGATGACCTTCGTGGATCGGCCGATCAGCCTTGGCCTGCTGCTGGCGACGGC
>CAMBXJ010000109.1 GCA_945871455.1 Asaia bogorensis | reverse complement strand
GCCGCCAAATGGCTGACCAGCGCGGGATGGACCCTGCGCATGACCGACATCACCCCATTCCCAGACCCGGTGCCCGCCAACGCCACCTTCACCAGGGCCGACCTGAACGATGGCGTGACCATCCTGCGTTTGGCCGAAGGCTGCGGGGCGATCATCCATCTCGGCGGCATCTCCGTCGAACGCCCTTTCGAGGAAGTCCTCGGCCCCAATATCCGCGGCCTCTACCACGTCTACGAAGCCGCGCGGCGGGAGAAGGCGCGGGTGATCTTCGCATCGTCCAACCACTCCATCGGATTCCATGAACGCAGCGAGAGCATCGGCGCCGACACGCAATTCATGCCCGACGGGTTCTACGGCCTGTCCAAAGCCTATGGCGAACTGATGGGCCGCCTCTATTGGTTCAAGCACGGCGTCGAGAGCGTGTTCCTGCGCATAGGCTCCTGCTTCCCCGAGCCGGTGGACGCACGCATGCTGGCCACCTGGCTGTCCTATCCGGATTTTGCCCGTCTGGTCGTCCGCTGCGTGGTGACCGAGAAGACCGGATGCTGCGTGGTCTGGGGCGCATCCAACAACGGCCGCATGACCTGGTGGCGCGACGATGCCCGCGAAACCGTCGGCTGGGCCCCGCAAGACAGCGCCGATCCCTACGCAGGGCAGCTCGGCGGCAAAACCAGCGGCGATCCGGTCACGGAGCGGTATATGGGCGGTGGGTTCTGCGCCAACGGCTACTCACGCGAGGCGCCCGCACCGGCGCAACTGTTCGACTGACGGGGAGACACAGGCATGGCTGACGGAACACTTTATATCGGCAATCGACGCTACTCCTCCTGGTCCATGCGCGGAAGGCTCGCGGTTCGGCTGGCCGGGTTGGACGTGAACGAGGTGCTGATCCCCTTCGTGCGCCCCGGCCCGACCCCGGCCATCGCACAGATATCCCCCACCGGTCTGGTGCCCTGCCTGGACCACAAGGGCGCTCTCGTCTGGGAATCGCTGGCCATCTGCGATTATTGCGCCGAGATCACCCCCGCTTTGTGGCCCATCGATCGCATCGCCCGCGCCCATGCGCGATCCATCTCCGCCGAAATGCATGCCGGCTTCCGGGAACTGCGCATGGCGATGTGGATGAACCTGGGGCGGGATTTTTCCGGCTTGGGCCGGACACCTGGCGCTCTGGCGGATATCGCGCGGATCGAGGCCATGTGGGCGGACACACGCCAACGCTTCGGCGCCGGCGGCCCCTATCTGTTTGGCGCCACTTTCGGCGCCGCGGATGCCATGTTCGCGCCCGTGGTAGCGCGTTTCCTGTCGTGGAAGCCCGAACTCACCGCCGCGACCGGGGCCTATTGCGACGCTGTCCGGGCACATCAGCTGGTGACGGCATGGTATGATGCCGCCGCGGCCGAACCCGAGAGCTGGCTGGTGGCGGATTACGAAACCGCGCCATGAGCGGAGCGGCGCAAACACTCGACCATGTCGGCATCGTCGGCGCCGACCTGGACGCGCTGGCAGCGGTGTTTGCCAATCTGGGATTCGCCCTGACCCCGTTGGCGCGTCACGCGGGCGGGCGGACCGGCAATCGCTGCATCATGTTCCGCGACGGGGGCTATCTGGAACTGGTCGCGACGGTAAATGGCGGGACCAGTGCGACGCTCGACCGCTTCCTGTGCCGCTATCCGGGCATCCATATCCTGGCATTGGGCATCGACGATACAACCGCCGCGGCCGAACGACTGAGACGAGCCGGGATCAACACCCATGCAGATCGCACGGAGCGGAGCACCGACGATTCCGATCCGGCCGCGCCGCAGGTGGCCTTCGCCCTGCTCACCCCGCCCGATCCGCCGGAGGGGAGGGTGCATTTGATCCGCCACCTGACCCCGGACGCCCTGTGGCAGGAGCGCTTTCTGACCCACCCCAACCAGACCGTCCGGTTGGAGGAGGCGATCCTGGTGGCGCCCGTCCCCGCCGAAACCGCCGCGCGCCTGTCCGTTCTGGCCGGCCGGCCCGTGCAACCGGACCCAGCGGGCGGTTATGTCCTGCCACTGCAAACTGGCCGGCTCCGCATTCTGCCGCCGGCATCCTGGGCGTCCCTGCATCCGAACCGGGCGGCACCGACGCTCCCTTGGATCGGCGGATTGACCCTGACCACCGCCGACGGTAACGCCGCGCTGCATCGGCTGTTGACGGATCGGGGGATCGACCACGATCAGTCCCCAGGACTGCTTCAGGTCGAAGCCGCGGGCGTTGTCCTCTCGTTTCGCGCAGACCAGGGCTGATCGTCGATCCATGCGCCAAGCCCTATCGACATCGCCCAGCCGACCGATCCAAGCCCACCGAACCGTCGTCCAGAGGCATTCATGAAACGCAACGCCCGCGACCCCGGTCGTCCGTCCGCCGGCCCTCAGTCTACGTCCGGCAAGCCGCCGTCGGCGACCGCGACCTATGCAATCATCGGCATCCTTGTGGCATTGCTGCTGCTTGGGACCGGGACGATACTGTGGATGACCGGCACCAATCCGGTGAAATCGATGGTCGGCGGCCCATTCGCCCTGGTTGATGGCGACGGCAAAAAGGTTACCGACCAAGACTTCCGGGGCAAATATATGCTGGTCTATTTCGGCTACACATTCTGCCCGGATGTCTGCCCAACGAGCCTGAACACGGTCTCCGATGCGCTCGACAAGCTGGGCCCCAAAGCGGACCGGATCCAGCCGTTGTTCATCACCGTCGATCCGTCCCGCGACACCCCCGCGGTCGTCAAGCAATATGCCGCCGCGTTCGGACCCAGGATCCAAGGCCTGACCGGCACACCGGCCCAGATCGAGGCCGTCGGGAAGACCTATCGGGTCTATTACAAGGAGCACCGGACCAGCGGCGGCTCCAATGACTACACCATGGACCACAGCTCCGTACTGTATCTAATGGGGCCAGACGGCGCGTTCATCGCGCCGGTTCGCGCCGAACAGTCGGGGGAGGAATTGGCCGCGGTGCTACGGAAACTGGTGAACTAGGCAGCAGAAAGCGCCCCGGCTCCGGCGGACCAGCGCCGGTCAGCGCGAGGGGCTGTCCGTGGTCCGGTCGGGCAGGACCGGCTCTATCGCACGGATCAGACGCGCGATCTGGGTGGCCCAGGTCCAATTGGTCATGTGCGCGGCGGCGCGCAGACCCATGGCGCGAGCGGCATCCCGGTCGCGCCAGACCTCCTCCAACCGCTCGACAATTTCTTCGACATCGCTTTCGCCCCAGTCCGTCGTGTCCAGACCGTCCCGTATGACGGCGCCTTGGCGGGTCAGGGGCAGCGCGATGCGATCGCCGAGCAACAGGTCCAGATGGCCGGTATTGGCGGAGAGAATCGTGGGGATGCCGCTGGCCAGACATTCCATCGCAACCAGATTGGTGCCGCCCTCGGCGCGGTTGGGAAACAGAGCAACGTCCGCTTCGTGCAGCACATGCGGCATCGCGATATTAGGCGTCGGACCGACCGCAATCACCGAGCAGGCCGGGACTCCATTCGCGACGGCCCAGGCGATCACATCCGGTGTCCCATCCGCATTCGGCCCAGGCACCGTGATGTCCGGACGCCCAACCGCCGAATACATCAGGTCCGACCAGGGGGAGTGCCAGGCGGTCAGCAGCAACGCCTCTGGATGGCGTTGCCGGAACGCCCGGAACGCCGCCATGACCAGATCCTGCCCCTTGCGGAATTCCAGCTTCCCGCCGGAGAAGATCACGAACCGATCCCTGGGCAGCAGCCCAGCCTTGGGCGCGGGGTGGAACAGACCGGTGTCCACGCCCTGCCAGACCCTCGTCACCCCGTGGATACCACGCGACCGCAGAATCCGCTCGTTCCAGGTCGAGCCCGCGATGATCAGCGCATAGCGGTCCAATCGTTCGCGCCAGGCCGGGTCGAGCGTCGCCTGCTCCAGGATCGGACAGGCGATCGTCGGATCGCCCATCAGGATTTTCCCGCCAGCGGCGGCTGGTTGCCGCAGACTGGTCCCCAGCGCGACCAGCACCGGCGCCTCGATTTCAACCTCGGCGTCGGGAATTGCAGCCAGCGCCTGCCAAATTCCACGCGACTGCTCGGCGTGGCGGGCCATCTGGGCTTCGCGCAGCGGGTCCAGCACCACATCCGCCGGCCCGAATTCGGCGGCCGCGAGAGGGACGTAGCAGGGATCATGCGCCAACGAGAGGATCGTGTTCAGCCCCACCACGCCCCAGCCGAAGAAACTGGACACGCCCCAGCAGAACACCAGCGGAGCGCGTCCATCGCTGGATCGGATGGCAAGGGTGGGTCGGGTGGTCATGGCATGTCACGAACCCATGCCCCAACCGGGCAACGACGGCAATGGTGCCCGCGATCCGGTAAGCGTTACCAGCCGCGGTGGTGCCATCGACCGCGCGGATAGCCGCCCCAGCCCGTGCCGATCACTACCGATCCGCCATAGACCGGCCCGTAATAGCCTGGAGCGGCATATCCTGGGGCGTAATATCCGGGCGCATAACCCGGCGCGTAACCGGGTGCGTAACTGGACCCGTAGGGGTTGGCCGCGTAGGCGACCGGCGGGCTCTGCACCGTGTTGCCCCTGGCATACATGCACTGCGTATAGACCGTGTCATAGCGCTGTTGCAGGTTGCCCGCCGCGGCCTGGGCGTTGCCCGCGCCGACCGCGGACCCAACCAGCAGTCCCGTCGCACCGCCCACTGCCGCGCCCGCGCCCATCGCGCCGCTCAAGGAACCGAGCGCCATGCCGAGCCCGGCACCGACGGCGGTACCGATGACGGCACTGCCGACCGCGGCGTTTGTCCCAGCCTGCGCGGGCGATTCCCCGCCCGTCTGCGCCGCCGCGGCCTGGCGACAGATGATGTCGTCCTGCGCAAACATCTCATAGCCTTTGCCCTGCGGCGGCAGCGCCATCACGTTCGGACCGACGGGCGGCACGACCGCACAGGACGTCAAGGCCAGTGCCCCGACGATCGCCAGATTCACGGCACGCATGTCTGTTATCCCCGATGAGTGGCGAGCGGCGGCGGCCGCCCACCCGCAACAGAGGCGGATCATCGGCGAAACTATGGTAATTTTATGGACCCGCCGACGATGACGCGCTGATCCGATCGTCCCGCCCCGTTTGCTGTTCAGCGTCCCGCCCCTGCAACGCCAGCCGGCGCAGCATGCGCAGCGCCAGTTGCCGGTCCTCCGGCGTGCATTCCCGATACAGCCGCAGCAGCGCGAGTTCGTCCCCCTGGCCGACCTGCCCGGGCGCGCGCTTGTCATTCCCAAAGGTCAGATATTCGACCCCGACCCCCAGAACATCCGCGATCCTCGTCAAATTCCCAGTGACCTGTCCCGCTCGGCCGGTTTCCCATTGGGCCACCGCGCTGCGGGAGACGCCGACGCGCCTGGCGAATTCGTCCTGGGTCCAACCGCGCTCACGACGGACGTCGCGCACGCGGGTGCCAATGTCAGTTGGGTTGCTCATGTTAGTTAGTATAATTCACATTTCTGATGGCTGCCAGCATTTTCAGCGCTATCCGCGGGACTGAAATGCCTCCGACGAGCGACTCTCGTCATTCCACCTAACGCGACGGTTATTTTTGTTGACGTAAATTGTTATCCAAACTAACCTCTCTTCGTTCCCGTTTCGTTCGTTGACGCAGGAGGCTATGGTGCCGAAAAAAATCATCTGGACCGACGTTCAGGACACAAAGATCAAGCGGCTCCGCGCGGAGGGAGCGTCCTGGGACACGATCGCCGCCGCCATGGGTGTCACCCGCTGGACCGTGATCGAGCGTGGACGGCGCATCGGCGCCCGGCTGCCTCCCGCGGATTTCATCCCCGATCCGACCGATCCCAACCGGGCGCCGCTGCCCGCCGGCGACCGGCTGACCTGGGGTGCCATCACCGACGGCACCGTGCTGGCCGGCTTCGCCTACCCGATCGTCCAGATCGTCCGCTGACCTTCTTTCCCCGTCGCAGCCGCCAGGAGCTTTCCCCATGACCGCAGCCTTCGCGCCCGCCCCACCACGTCCGGCCGCCAAAGCGCGTCCGTCGATCGGATTCACCCATGAAATCGACGCCGATTTCGTGATCTATCGGTTGGAGGAAGCCGGAGCGACCCTGCTCGCCCTGCCCGGCACCGGTTGGACGACCCGGTTGCGGACGTCGTCCCTGGAAATCGTCCGCACCGCGCTGGAAAGCTATGGCTGGACCGAAACCCGCATCAAGCCGCCGGTCCCGTCATCGGAGAAGATCACCCGGATGGACGAAGCCATGGGCTGGCTGCCGCTGATCCCGGTCGATCGTTATGTCATCCGTCGCGTGGTCGGGGCGCGTAGCCTGGTGCACCCCATCACCGATCGCTACCTCTTCCCCTGGCGTCGCCTCGGCGCGGCGCTCGGCGCCGACCACAAGGCGGTGCAGCGCTGGCATGCGCAGGGGATCGACATGATCGTCAACGCGCTGAAGCAGAATCGGTAGCCGGGAGGGCTGGCGGCAACATTCGGCGCCTTGCCGATGGTTGGTGTATCGTCGCCGGCATGGAACCGGTGGATCTCGCGATGGTTCTGGCGGTCGATGGGTCCGCCAGCGTCACCTATGACGAATTCGGCCTGCTGGCCGGCGGGATGGCGGCCGCCTTGCGCGATCCCGCGGTCGGCGCCGGCCTGAACGGCGGCAAGGCCGGCGCCAGCCTGCTGTGCCTGCTGCTGTGGTCCGGTGTGGGCCAGCAGGATATCATCATCGGCTGGACCCGGATCGCGTCGGAGGCCGACCTGCTGGCCTTCGCCGACGGTGTCGATGCCATGCCCAGGACCGTGCGGGCCGGTCAGACCGCGATCGGGGAGGCGTTGCTGGCATCGTTGACCTTGCTGTCGAGGCTGCCGGTCGCGCCCACCAGGAACGTGGTGAACGTCATCGGCGACGGACGGTCCAACGACGGGATCGCACCCGGCCCGATTCGCGACCGCATGGCGTCGGCCGACATCACGATCAACGGGTTGTGCGTCCTGCATGAGGAAGCCAACCTGCTGGAGACCTATGCCGAGGAGGTGATCGGCGGTCCTGGGGCGTTTGCCGTGACGTGTGCGACGTTCGCGGATTTCGCGGAGGCGATGCGGCGCAAGCTGACGCGGGAGGTTGGAGGGGCGGTGGTTTGAGGCTGGGTCATCGGTGTGAGCGGCCCATCCAGCCTCGGCGCAGCGCGTGAGTCGGGGAATCTTACAGCGGCAGGCCGCCTGCGATCGTCCGTCTGGAAATCATGGCCTGTGCGACAGGATCGCCGCGCTCGCCGACGAAATGATTCGCAACATCTTGTCGGATAGCGCCGGGTTTTCGTGACCGAACCTGTCACCGGGACGCCGCTGTCGACGATTCGATCGGGTTCGTGCCGGGGCGATGGGGAATCCATCTTGTGAGCGGCATATTCCCATCGTCCCGATGCACCGTCGCGCCCCTCCACCTCGATCTGGCGGAAGCCGTGGCGGGGGCATCACGCATCACCGACCGCGACCCACGCGCTTGTCACGATATTTTACACCACGGATGTGGCAAACGTCGGCCAAGTTCACAAAGCATTGATAATATGGATAATACCAATCTGGCATGGGGGTTGCTATTATCCCTACACAACCGACGGGCTCAGCGCCTGTCTCCTGAGAAGAGGGTTTCACGATGCGGCGTTTTGCATACATGATTGGCTTGATGGCGACGGCAGCCGCGGCCCCGGCCCAGGCAGGCGTGATGTTTGATACAATCGGTGGAACGACCCAAAGCGAGAATACCCCGGCCCGAATTGCGGCCCCCGGCTCGTCGGGTCCCGTGAACCAGGGCGGGCCGCTGGGCGTGTCGTTCTCCTCGGGTTTCGCGACGAACATCACCTCGGTGACGGTGCGATTGTCGAGTTCCACCCCTAGCGACCTGGGCTCGGTGATGGTTTACCTGGTGAATGACTCCAGCGGCTCTCCGGCCGATAGCGGAACCGGCATCACCTACGCGATGACCGCGCCGATCCTGCTCGGCTCGATCCTGGATAGCGCATTGTCCGCGAGCCCCGGCAACTTTACCATCAACACCAACCAGGCGATCGCCGCCGGAACCTACTGGCTAATGCTTGGCAACAGCCACCCTGGTGCGCCGGGCACGGGCGCTGTAACGTCAGGAAACACCACCTTGCAGTCCCGCTGGTATTACACGACCGACTTCACAAGCGGCACAGGTGTCAGCGGGCAATCCAATTTCGCACAGTACAACTCGGCTGCGAGCCCCGGGACCCCGATTACGTTCAACAGCGCCTATGATCCGTTCGGCACAGTCCCGGCCGTGACCGGGTTCTACATGGCCACGATCAACGAGTCCGTGCCGGAACCGGCAACCTTGGCACTCGTTGGTGCGGGCCTGGTCGGCCTTGGCTTGGCGCGTCGGCGGAAGAAGGCGGCCGCCTCGGTCGCCAAGTGATCTGAATGACCTTTGAAGCCATCACCGCAAGATAGGCTGAGAGTGCTGCCGGGGCATCAACCTCGACACAAGACGAACCAAGCGCACCGTGTGGGGAAACCCGCCGGTGCGCTTTTGGCTTTGGGCGATGAGCAAGAATTACCGGGTCGGCAGGCGATGGCACATACCTCTCAGCATCATGGCGGGCGCAGGCCCGCCATCCGCGTCCTTCGAGGTTGGTGCATCGTAAGGCGACGCACAATATTTACCGCTCCATTTCAGCCCGCACCGTCATGGCCTGCCTGCGCAGGCCATGACGTGGAGAGGCCCGTACTCCACACCAAATCGAGCGGTTATTAGTGCGCGTCGCCTAAGTCGTGGGTGATGGGCCTTCGCCCACCGTGACGGGGTTTTGGTGTCGGTATCGCTGTTGGAGCGGCAATTCTGGGGCGCCGCCTTTGACCTCGGTTACCACGGCATTCGCGCACGCCCCCTGGCCCAAAGACCCGCCAAATCGCAAACCGCGTTTTAGGTTGAAGCTCGACGCACCCGGCGATATGCCTGTGCATAATGTCCCTAGACCCCAAAGCATCACCCAAGGCCATCTATTCCTTCGTGGTGGACGGGGACCCGCGTTTCGCCAATCAGACTCATATCTTCCTGACGACCTTGCTGGCGGCAGGCGTCTCCCCCCACGACATCGTCGCACAGGTCACGCCGAGCGTCGTGCCGGTGATGCGGTCCATGATCGCAGGGTTTGGCGTGCGACAGGTCGCGCTGCATCCCATCCTGGACCGCGCCTACTGCAATAAGATCGCGCAATACGATGCTCTGCTCGACACAGACGCCGATTTCATCATCCTGTGTGACACCGATCTGGCGTTTTTGGACGATCTCCGCTCCCTGTTCGACCCGGATGCCGTGCGGGCCAAGCCGGTGGATCTGCCCAATCCGCCGCTTGCGGTGCTGGAACAAATCCGTGCCGCGATGGGAATCGCAACCGAACCCCGGATCGTCCCGACAGATTGCAAGCCCTCCGCCTACACATACGCCACCAACTGCAATGGCGGGCTGTACATCATTCCCAGGGCGCACCTGGCGAGCATCGCCGCGCACATCCTTCCCGAAACCCAAGCCATCGCCGACCACATCGATCTGCTCGGCCAATGGGCCATCCATCTGGACCAGGTGGGTTTCGCGATGACGATGCTCCGCCTGGGGCTGGATGTGCGAGAGATACCCGGCGCCTATAATTTCCCCATGCACCTCCCCAGCACCTCATGGCCGGCGGTCACGGAGCCCCCCAAGGTGCTGCATTACCATTGGCTGACGGATGCGCGTGGATTGGTCAAAACCGTCGGTGACCCGATGGTCGATCACGCGGTGCAGGAAGTGAACCGCCTCCTATGACCAGCAGATCAACCGGCAGAATTCGCCTGATCGTGCATGCCGGCACATCCAAGACAGGCACCAGCACCCTGCAATTCTACCTGAACCGCAACCGAGCGGCGCTGCTACAGGCCGGCATCCTGTATCCGTTGGAAGGCACCCAGGAATTGCGGGCGCCGAAGCACCAGTGGATGGTCAGTCCGCCCATGTCCGCGCGGCTGCCGGAACTGCGCCTGTCCCGCGACAATCAAGATGGTGATGCGCGACAATCAGGATGGGAATGTCGTTGCGGGGTTGGGGGCGTAGGGAGGGCGTCGCCCGACCGAAGGCGCCAACCCCGCAACGCCATTCCCGCAGCCCC